>JBAXXY010000022.1:0-24273 GCA_037127655.1 Lentisphaerota bacterium | reverse complement strand
CTACAATTAAAGCTAAAAATAGACAAACCCCTAAATCCTCTCCGTTGCCTTTTTTGAAAAGCCCTGCCAAAATTATCATTACTAGTAAAATGGAAATAGCTGTAACAAAACACATGCATCCATCTTTTCCTTTTACAATCATTGATTTCACCTATAGATGAGGAAAATAGCATTTCATTAGCTATTCCTAAATTGGCTTTATAAGATTCTAACAATAAACCATTTGCAACTGTAAACTACTAAGGCTCCAATAAAAAATCTTTTTAAAATTAATTGTAGTGTTATAAAGGTAATACCTGCAGTGATAAGCTAAAAATATCCTTGATTATCCCCCTACTATCGCACCCAGTATTGCAAATAGAATAATTAGAACAACTATCAAACCGATAAGCGTAAAAAATTTATTGATATGTTCATTTCCGAATCCATCAAATAAGGCGGCAAGAAATAGAAATAGTTTCATAGTATATCCTTTTTGAAATTTTGTTGCTTCTTGATATGAATTGTATATCGAAAGCTAGGACATATAGCGTCCAGTCTTAACATAGTTATTAAAATATCTTTAAAATTATTCTGTCTTCATCTCTTGCAATCGCTTCCATTTAGTTTTAAACGAATCATAGTCAATATTTATATCAGATATAAGATTTGGAACTTCACAAAACCCGAATTCCATAAGCAACTTTATAGTAGGTAAGGCTTGACTCATTTTATTTTGCTCTGTAAGTTTTAAAGCTCTGTTCAAAAGTGTAGAAATAAGACCCTCAAGACCTCGGGAGTTGCTTTGTTCGAATACTCGTTGAATTGTCTCTTGCAGGCCTTTGTGCTTCGCTTATTATCTTAATCGTAGCAATCATCTACCCTTATTTAGAGATAACAAGTTTTCTGCTTATCGGCTATTCATACAGTATTTTTGATTTAGTTATAGCGCTTGCAAATATTTCTTTAGTTTTGTCTGCTTTTATGCTGCTGACAATGATTGTATTTCCAATACTTCACAATGTATCATTGCTTTTGTATTTCATATTAAAACTATTCAGAAAAAAAGAATATCCTTTATTGGCCCGTTTCATTAAAATATTTTCACGATTTAATATGCTCGATGTGTTTATGCTGGGGCTTATAATATTTTTAGTTGAAGGCGGAGCGATGGTAGAGATTGAACATAGACTGGGAATTGTGCTAATTGCACTCTTTATATTTATTATTCTCGTGATTCCGCAGATTATTATAATAATTCATAAAATTCTTTACTGCTGTCAAAAAATAGACAAAGATGCGAATAAATAGAAGAGCCATCAATTATTAGAAGAAGTTTATCGGAACCGATATCATTTTTAAGAAGTAATTTTTGGCTTATAGCTTAGTCATTATTGTTGTTTTTTACTCCTCCTTTAAACATTCTTCCATGAGGTTTGACTTTTCCTGCAGAGCCTTGCTGTGTGCCATCTTTTACCTCTGGAGGTTTATTATCTTTTCCTTGTTCAAATTTATCAGGACTTACACCTGTACATCTCTCAGATCCTTGAGTATTGCTGATCTTATCTTTTTCCGAGCTTACTGCATTTTCTTTCTGCAGTGGTGGTTTTCTTTGGCTTGGCACTACATTTTGTCCTGCAGTTTCCTGTCCTTGAGCTATCTTATCTTTATAAACCACTTGTCCTGCAACATTTTCTTGATCTGTAGCGGGATCTCCTAAAATAGTAAATGTTAGACAAAATATTAAGCTGGCCGCCATAATAATAGATATTTTATTTTGAAGTATTCTTTCCATAAATTCTTCTCCTTGTCAATAGTTGCAATTGAGGCTATAAGTTAAGACTCTGTCCCGCCCCCAAAATATCCAGGTTTTCCTAAAACTCTTTTATTGAGTTATATGAGGGTTAATTGCTTAGCTACTTTAAGCAGTTCATCTTGAAATTTAGGATCAGCAATTCCTATTAGAGCCAATGCGCGCTCTTTAGTTGATTTTCCACGCAAATTAACAATACCGAACTCTGTAGCAACATGTTCTACATCCATACGAACATCGGTAACCATTTCAACTTTCGGTACAATGGTCGAAATAGTTCCATTTTTAGCTGTTGAATGCAATGCGATAATAGACTTGCCGCCTTTTGCAGCAGCAGCACCTTTTACGAAATCATATTGTCCACCTGAGCCGCTAAATTCATGCCCTGCTATAAATTCAGCATTTACCTGCCCATATAAATCAATAGAGATGGCAGTGTTAATAGAAATAAAATTATCATGTCGGGCGATGGTGGATATACCATTTACATATTCTGAGGAATAGCTTTCCATCGAAGAGTTATCATTCAGGAAATCGTAGGTTTCTTTATTTCCTAAAGCCAGAGTGAAAACATGTTTTTCAGGATGTAATGTTTTTCGCCGACCTGTTACAACTCCTTTTTTGATTAACCTGGTCATCGCATTGGAAAAAAGTTCAGTGTGAATGCCTAAATCCTTATGCCCCTCAAGGGAACACGCAACACCTTCTGGAACTTTCCCGATGCCCAGCTGGATCGTTGCTCCATCTGGTACTACAGGTGCGACAAAGGAGCCAATTTTTAAATCCAATTCCCCTGGTACAGCCGAAAGAAATTCAATTATAGGGCATTCATTTTCAATAATTGCATCAACTTGTGACACATGAATTTGTGATTGACCGAATACTCTTGGCATATTAGGGTTTACTTCCACCAAAAGCTGATCACAAACTCTTGCCGCCGTAGATGCGTAGTCATTGTTAGTGCCAAAAGAAAAATATCCAGCAGAATCCATGGAAGAAACAGTAATGACAAATGCATTAACCTTGATTATTTCGCGAAGCACTCTCGGAATTTGGCTAAAATGGCAAGGTACAAAGCTTAATAACTTTTTGCCTGTTTGCTGTTGCCTTTTAATGATGTTGTGATCAACTGCTGCCATGAAAAAGCTATGAGCGTTAATTTTTTCCAGAACATCTTCGACGAGAAGTGATTCCTCTAAATGTTTTGTCGCAATTTTATAGTAGATAGACAAATCATGTAAATCATTGTTCTTAACTCGTAGTGCAATAGAATTCAACAAAGATGGCGGTGCTCCGGCGCCCATAGCTACGACAAGCGTTGAATTACTTTTTATTCTTTCCGCAGCTCGTTCCGATGTGACCAATTTTGATTGATATAGACTTGTGTATGACATCATAAGTTTTTCATTGTAAATAGGGTATGAAGTTTGAGCTGCAGCACTTAGGTATTTGAATCTAATAACTGAAGTTTCTTTAAGGTGTTTTCTTCTTTTGCTTATCTTGTTTCTTTTGGGTTTCCTGAGTTTTTTTGCTTGCTTCTTGTTTCTGACTCTTGTTAATATTCTTTTTCCCGCCTTTGTCTCCCATTTTGTGACTCCTTTAGTTTGATTTTTGGGAATTCAAGTCAGAGCCAAATGCCATGACTATCATAAGTGTAGGGTATTTGACTATATAAAGCTACTTTGCATATTGCTTGAGGCTAAATCCTCTCGGCTATTATTCAGTTAAAGTCATTTGGTCAGCTTTTTTGGGGATAATGCACAAAAACTCAAAGTCAGTATCACCTAGATTTTTATAGTAATGCGGGACTCCGGCAGGTATATATACCACGCTGTCTCGTCGGGCTATTGAAACTTCATCTTCGATTCTGAGTTCGGCTTTTCCTGATAAAACATATTGTTGGTGTTCTACCAGATTCTTATGAAAAGGTATCATTCCGCCTTTTTTTATGATGAATTTTCTCATTATAAAGTTGTCATTTTCATCGGGCTGAATCGGGATAAGAACTTGCATAAAAGTATCTTTTGCAATATCAACTTTGGCAAATTGTATTTGGTTTGAGTCTTTGATTCCCATAATTTTACCTCAGAAATTTTAGCATAAATAATAAAAACCAAAACGGCTTAATTTTGTTTCGGAGTTTCTTGTATAGTCGATGGCGCCATTTGAAGTATTTTCTTGCTTAGCAAAACAAGACAGATAAATAAGATAATGGAAAGCCCATACAGCGTGTATAAAATGCAGTATAAATTACCGGATATTTTACTAAGAGGAACTTCTGCTACAAGATACGGTCCTTTGCTATTCTGGTCTTCAATCAGGATCCAGTTTCCGCCAACTATTTTACTGGAAGAAGACTTGGCGTCCACGGAGTTCTTTGTCTTTTTGACATATGAAGTTAATTTATCCAAAGGTTCTTTTGTTCCGATGACATATTTCCCTTCTGAGTCGAATATGTAAACTTCGGAAGAGTTTGATTTTCCTCTAATATTATTAAATGCTTCTATAAGACGACTTTTTGTTATGTCTATCCCAGCCACTCCAATCAATAATCCATTGGTATCGAAGAAAGGAGATGCTATTGAAACCATCTCGATTTTTGTATCGGGGTCCTCATAAATTTGAGTTATGATCATGTTTCCGACTCTGACGGCTTCAAAGTAGTAGGGATCCTCTTCTGGCGTTATTCTCTTATTGGTTCTTGGTCCTTTAATAACTTCGCCGTTCATGTCCCTATAATACCAGGAAGTAAACGAGTAGTCCTGCAGTGTTATTTTTTTGCCATCAAGTTTTATAAACAGGTCGGGATTAGCATTAAACCAAGCACCATGTATTGACTTGTCTGCTGACACCATAGAGTTCAAATACCAATCGACATTATCTATATATTTATTAATAGATTGAGAGTTACTGGTATAGTTGCCGCGTATAAACTTTTCTTTGAGAAAATTTACCAAATCATCGACAGAGCTTTCTTTTGTTGATATTGAATTTGCAACTCCATAAATAAGAGAAGCTTCATTGGTCAGAATTGATTGAACTTCATTAGAAATCTTTTTGTATTTATAAATGCTGAAAAGTCCCGTTAGAACTACGACTGCAGCAATAATGATTAGGCAGACCACTAAATTCTTTTTCCTGTATATGCTTTCCACAGATTCCCTTTTGGTTTAAGTTGTTTTTAACTAAATCCTAGAGTTTTTTGGCAGAGTCAGCGGAAACCTCGGATGCATTTTGAATGACTTCTAAACTTCTAACTCTTACTGTAGGTTCGACGCTTTTGGTGACTAGGCGAAGCAGATTAGTCTTAATCTTTCCAGTTATTTTGACCTTTTGATTAGTTACAATAGTAATGTTCTTTGAAGGCGGGAAATCAAGCTTTATCTGTCCTGTAAGATCTCTAAGGAAATAATTTCCATCGCGCTGGATGATTACGCCGGTCAAAATAACTTGAGCCTTGTTATCTGCTTGTTTAGCAGAAGCTACAGTGTTGAGAGTTTGGTCTGAATCTCTTGATTCTGCTGAAAGATAAACAGATGTTAAGAGACAGCAACAAATTATTGCGAATTTTATAATTTTGGCCATTTTTACCCTTTTTTTAAAGTCTTAGCTATGAGATCATTCTTGCTCTTTAATTATGCAGTCTTTCGTGTTATTGACAACTATGTTAGGGACTTGTTTTTTAAGTTTTATTCGATAAATTTCAAGCTATCATTCGTTATTGGAACTTATGATAAGGTAGTTAAAAACACGCCTATGGCAAGAATTCCCGCCGACTTGTTCTGTAGCTGTGCATTTTTGGCGTATAATTAACAAAGGTAGTTGGGCAGTATTGAAGGATAGGAAAGCTTGTGCTATTATCAATCACAATTTGCATAAGTGAGGAATGGATTATTCCGAAACTTATATCATAACTTTAATTAAACAAACGATTAACAAATACATTAAAGGGAGGGAATTATTATGAATCAAACCAATAATGTGAAACTCATTAACTGGGTAAAAGAAATTAAGGACATGTGTACGCCGGACAGCATAGTTTGGTGTGACGGAACAAAGGCCGAATATGATCGGATGATTAAAGTCATGGTTGATGGCGGGTTGGCTATTCCTTTGAAAAAGCGGCCCAATAGCTATCTTTTCCGCTCAGATGCTTCCGATGTAGCCAGAGTAGAAAACAGAACATATATAGCCTCAAAAAAACAGGAAGATGCAGGCCCTACGAATAATTGGATAGACCCATCTGAATTAAAAACAACTATGAAGGGATTGTATAAGGGCTGCATGAAAGGCCGCACGATGTTTGTGATTCCTTTCTCTATGGGGCCGATAGGCTCTCCGATAGCAAAAATCGGTGTTGAAATAACAGATTCTCCTTATGTAGTAGCTAATATGCACATCATGGCCAGAGTCGGCTCAAGAGTTCTTGATGTACTTGGAGACAATGGCGAATTTATTCCATGCCTCCACTCTATAGGAAAGCCTCTTCTTTCCTGCCAGGACGATGCAGGGCAATGGCCATGCGCTCCACTTGATAAAAAATATATTTCTCACTTTCCTGAAGAACGCACAATATGGTCATACGGTTCAGGTTACGGCGGTAATGCTTTGCTTGGCAAGAAATGTCTAGCTCTTCGCATAGCATCAGCTCAGGCTCGTGATGAAGGCTGGTTAGCCGAACACATGCTCATATTAAAGATAACCAATCCTGAAGGCAAGTCCAAATATGTAGCCGCAGCCTTCCCAAGCGCATGTGGTAAGACAAATCTTGCTATGCTGGTTCCTACAGTTCCAGGATGGAAAGTAGAAACTGTCGGTGATGATATTGCATGGATGAAATACGGCGCGGATGGAAGACTTTACGCTATTAATCCTGAAGCTGGCTTCTTCGGCGTAGCCCCGGGGACTTCAATGGGTTCCAATCCTAATGCAATGCACTCAGTCGAGAAGAACACAATATTCACAAATGTGGCTCTGACTGAAGATGGAGATGTCTGGTGGGAAGGCATTGGATACGATGCTCCGGGAAAACTTATCGATTGGAATGGAAAGCCATGGATTCAAGATAAGTCTAATAAAGAACAGAAGCCTGCCGCTCATCCAAACTCCCGTTTTACTGCGCCTGCAGTTCAATGTCCTGCAATAGCCGCTAATTTTGAAGATCCTGCTGGTGTCCCGATTGATGCAATTCTCTTTGGCGGTCGTCGCCCTTCGACAATTCCATTGGTTCATCAGTCTCGTTCATGGAACCACGGAGTATTCATGGGCTCTATAGTCGGTTCTGAAATTACAGCCGCTGCATTAGACCTTAAGGCTGGAACAGTCCGCCGTGATCCATTTGCCATGCTTCCATTCTGCGGTTATCACATGGGAGAATACTTTGCTCATTGGATTAAAGTAGGAACTAAGTCAACGCCGGATAAACAGCCCAAGTTCTTCTTTGTTAACTGGTTTAGAAAGACTAAAGAAGGCAAGTGGTTGTGGCCTGGATTTGGGGATAACAGCAGAGTGCTGAAATGGATATTTGAAAGATGTGATGGTGGTGGCAAGGCAATTGAAACACCTATTGGATTTATGCCTACGGCTGATGCAATTGAAAGACCATCATCAGTATCTGCTTCAGACATGGAAGAAATTCTTTCACTTGATAAAGAAGGATGGAAGAAGGAATTGGCTGATGTCAGAGCAGAACACTATCCGAAGTTTGGTTCAAAACTTCCGAAGGAACTAATCGCTGAACTCGAGTTTATCGAGAAGCATCTCTAGAACTTTCTGGAAATTTAGTTGAATAAAAGAAGCTGAGGTTTAAAAACCTTGGCTTCTTTTTTTACAGCTTAAGCTGTTAGTGTTTAATAAGTTTTTCAGCTATTTTATCCTGTTTTTTATAGAGAAATAAGCCAAGTTTTTTGCTTATAAAATGAAAAATAATGAAGAGTACAATGATAACACCGAGAGTTATATAGATTCCTTCCTGCATGTGTTTAACCTGTTTCTCAAGTACAGGAATGTTACGGCCGAATACCATTCCGATATATATCCAGACAGGGACTGATATCAGCGCTGCTAATCCATCAATAATAATGAACTTAATAAATGATTTCTTGAATACTCCCATAGAGAAGTAAACAGGTGTTCGCAAACCAGGCATGAATCTAGCGAAGAATATCAGATAGTTCCCATACTTTCTCGAAGCTATTCTTGCTCTTGCCAGGCTTCTTTTGCGGAGAATCTTTGATACTATTCTGGATTTCAGAAGACTTTTACCCCAGAATCTCCCAGCTAAATAAGCTATGATATCTCCTGTTAATACTCCAGCCATACCTATAAGAAAAGTTACTGTAAAGTTAGTAACATTATATGAAATAAGTATTCCGCTGACAGTTAATGTAATGTCTTCGGGAATGGGTACCCCCAGACCGCATGCAAGAAGTATGAAATATACAACAAGGTAACTGTAGGTCTCATACGGAAGTATTAGAGCAAATAGTTTTGAAAGCATTATTTATTTATATTGTTGATATTTTCCAAGACTTTGTAAAGAGCTTGAGTTCCGAAGTTCTCGAGTCCAATGGCAGAAGCCGATATGTAAAATTGATTTGCCAGAGCAAGTCCCGGCAGAGATAACTTCATTCTTCTTGCTTCTTCAAGGGCTATTCCCATATCCTTAATGAAGTGTTTTATAAAAAAACCAGGGTCAAAGTTTTTATTAACTATTCGTCTGCCTAGATTATTCAGTGAAAAAGAAGCTGCAGCTCCCTGTCCTATGACATCAAGCAATTTGTTCTGATCAAGTCCGGCTTTGTGAGCATAAAGAAGTCCTTCGACTACTCCAACCATCGTAGATGCAATAACAATCTGATTTGACATCTTTGTGTGCTGACCTTTTCCAGCGCATCCCATCAGGGCGATATTCTTGCCCATGATTTTAAATAGAGGAAGAACCTTGTCATAAACTTCTTGATCTCCGCCGACCATTATACTTAAAGTCGCTTCTCTGGCACCGATATCGCCTCCTGATACAGGCGCATCAAGGAATTCTATATGTTTTTTCTTTGCTTCAATATAGATTCTTTCTGCCTGCGAAGGTTGGGATGTAGTCATATCTACTATGATGCTTCCAGGTTTTGCTTCTTCGAGAGCACCGCCTTTTCCTAGAATAACGCTCTCAACATCCTCAGGGTATCCAACCATTGAGAAAATAACATCACTTTCTTTGGCAACTTGGGCAGGAGAGGAGCATACTTTTGCGCCCATAGAAGTTAACTGGGCTGTTTTGGCTACAGTTCTATTGAAGATAAAAGCATTCAGTCCGCTTTTAATAAGATGTCCACACATTGAGTTTCCCATTACGCCTGTGCCAATCCACCCGATGTTTATAGTCTTAGTCATTAACCACCTAGCTTTATTAAAGATTCAAGTTATGTCTTGTACAATATTTGATTTAGCTATGCTCAAACCATTTTTTCTTAACTTTTTCTAGATAAGAAAGTTTTTTGTCAGCATTTTAATAAGAACACGAAGTGTTTGATCAATAATCCTTGTCAATAAGTAAGGATTATAGCAATTTAAGAACTAAGTTCAACTCCTTACTTGGAGCAATCTTCTATAAGTTGAGAAATAGATTGTTCGCTATCAGCTCTCATAATGTCCTGGAAGAAGTTTTCCATTGTGCCGTTCATGACTCCGGGAATGTCGAAAACACTTATTCCGAATCTGTGGTCTGTTATCCGGTTCTGAGGGAAGTTATAAGTCCTTATCCTTTCGCTTCTATCACCTGTTCCAGTTTGTTTTCTCTTGGAATCGGCGTGCCTGCTTGCTTCTTCTTGTTGTTTCGCTTCAAGTAGCCTTGCTCTGAGGATACGAAGAGCAGTAGCTTTGTTTCTGTGCTGTGATTTTTCTACTTGTGAAGCTACGCTTACTCCAGTAGGTATGTGGGTTACTCTAACTGCGGAGTCGGTTCTATTTACATTTTGTCCGCCTGGACCTGAAGATCTAAAGTAGTCAAATCTTAGATCTTCTGTTTTTATTTCTATATCAACTTCTTCGGCTTCTGGAAGTACTGATACTGTAATTGTAGAAGTATGTATTCTTCCACCTGCTTCAGTAGTTGGTATTCTCTGAACTCTATGAACACCGCACTCATATTTCATATAGGAATAGACGCTCTCTCCTGCCATAGAAAAAACAACTTCTTTTATTCCACCTACAGCATTGGGAGTAAAATCTAGTAATTCCTGTTTCCAACCCTTAATTTCTGCAAATCTGCAATAAGCTCTGTATAATTCTCCTGCAAAAAGCCCTGCCTCGTCGCCGCCAGCCGCAGGTCTTACTTCAATGATTATGTCGCGAGTGTCATTTGGATCTGGAGGCATCAGGAAGATTTTTAGTTTGTCTTCAAGTATTGCAGACTCCTTATTTAGCTTTTCTATTTCAGCAGCTATCATCCGCTTCATTTCATCATCATCCTCTATTTGCAGCATGGCTTTATTCTCTTCATGCTCCTTTAGGGATACAACCCATCTATCATATAAAGCTAATAGTTCTATCAGTCTCTGCCTTTCTCTTGACACATCTTTGTATTCTTTTTGTTTGGTAAAAATATCAGGTTCGGTGAGTCTTTTTTCTAAGAACTCAAATCTCTCTCTGCGTGATTCGATATGCTTTGATATATCTGAAGGGTTCATTGTAGTGGGTAGATATTGAGAATTGTAGTTATGGGCATAAAAACAATACGGATTCAAAATTGAATCCGTATCAAAAGGCTAAAAAAGTAATTTCTTACTTCATTCCATAACGCTTACGGAATTTTTCAATACGGCCTGCTGTGTCAACAAGCTTCTGTTGCCCTGTGAAAAACGGGTGACAAGCGGCGCAAATACCGATCTTCTGTTCTGGAATAGTTGATTTGATTTCCCAAACTTTACCACATGCGCAGTTAACTTTAGCATCTGCATATTTTGGGTGTAATTCTTTTTTCATTGTGAAACTCCATTTCTATATGAATTTTAATTTTTTGCAAAAAAAGAGTATTAAAGCTAATGCTATCAGGAAAAAAATCAAGAAGCTATCTGCTTATGGAGCCCCTAAAAAATGCAAAAAATAAGTCAAATTATATCGGGTGCGATCCAAACTAGCTTACAACAAAAGTTTGTCTGCGGTTAGGCCCCACTGATATAATGCCGATATCTGAGTCAACAAGCTCTGCTATTTTCCTAAGATATTGCTTTGCTTCTTCTGGCAACTCGCTGAATGAGCAAGCGTCTGTAGTAGGAGTGTTCCATCCAGGGTATTCTTCGTAGATTGGGACGGCTACTGCAATATCAGCGGTATCAGATGGCATATCGGTAACTATTTTGCCATTCACATTATAGGCAGTGCAAACTTTGAGGGTTTCGTATCCATCTAAAATGTCGAGCTTAGTTATAGCAAGTTTGTCAACACCGTTGACCATGCATGAATATCTGGCTGAAACTGCATCAAACCAACCGCATCTTCTTGGCCTGCCAGTCGTTGCGCCGTATTCTCTTCCAACTGCTCTGAGTTTTTCACCTTCCTCGCCGAAAAGTTCTGTAGGGAACGGACCTTCTCCTACTCTTGTGCAGTAGGCTTTCATTACACCCACCACGCTGTCTATATATTTAGGGGATAAACCTGAACCTGTGCAAGCTCCACCTGAAGTCGTATTACTGCTTGTGACAAACGGGTATGTGCCATAATCAACATCAAGCCACATTCCCTGCGCGCCTTCGAAGAGAATATTCTTTTTTGCTTTAGCTGCTTTATTGATAGTCAGCACTGAATCTGTAATATAGGGTTTAAGGAATTCAGCAGCTCCAACAAGTGAATTCCACTCGGCTTCAACATCTACGCACTCGCTGTTATAACTTTGAAATATTTTGTTATAGAAAGCCGCTTCTTCTCTAAACCTTGCTTCAAAACGCTTTAAATCAAGCATTTCAAGCGCTCTGATGCCTCTTCTTGCAGCTTTGTCAGCATAGGCAGGACCGATGCCGCGCTTGGTTGTACCGATTTTCTGGTCGGGGTTTCTCTGCTGTTCTATAAGTCCGTCCATAAGACTGTGATATTTGAATATGAGATGACATCTCGTGCTGACTTCTAGTCTGCCTTTAAAGTTTACTCCTGCGGTTTCTTCAAGTTCTTTAATCTCTTTGACAAGCGCTTTAGGGTCAACCACCACGCCATTTCCAATTATACAGAGAGCATTTGGCCTAAATATGCCTGATGGAACAAGATGCAGAACATATTTGCTGCTGCCTATTTCGACTGTGTGCCCGGCATTATTTCCACCTTGGAATCTGACTACTACATCTACACCTTCAGTTAATACATCGATAATTTTTCCTTTACCTTCATCTCCCCATTGCACGCCGACAAGAACAGTAGAATTCATAAGTGACTTCCTTTTAATTAAGAATGGTTTATTAATGACTATTTAACTTTGAATTACTGATTATAGACTTAATCAAACTTTAAATCAATATGTATTTCTCTTTGAGAAATAGATAGTTTGCCGTATTAGAATCTCTGCTATGTGTGCTATAATCATTTAGTAATAGGTCGAAATTATTGGTTTTGAAGGTTGTCATGGATGAAGAGCACAGCGGGTTATTTCAGAATATAGGTTTTTATATAATTAAAGGAGGAATGGAGCTTCTGCGCTTACTGCCTTTGAAAGCGGCGTTTGGGCTTGCTACATTTCTTGCTAATATGTTTTATTTCATTCTCCTGCCATTGAAGAAGAGAATGATAACTCAGATACTTCATGCCGGAATCACAAAAAGCAACAAAGAAGCATCTATTCTGGCAAGGAAGAACTTCATCCACATGTTTAAAATCGGCGTGGAATTTATGGTTTTTGATAAATACATAACCCCTCAGAATCTGCCTGACCACATCAGAGTCATTTACAGTACTCCTGAAGCTGAACAGATATTTAAGGATTTAGCTGTCCCTATCATATATGCTTCTGCCCATTATGGAAACTGGGAGATGTCTGGCAATGTGGCGGCAGTCATGCATCCAAAAATTATAAGCGTCATGAGGGCAATGCCGAATAAAAAACTTACTGATTATCTTTTGTCCAAAAGAGCTATATTTAAACAGGAACTTTGCTTTAAAAAGTTTTCATTCAATATCCTTCTCAAATCTATTAGAGAGGGAAAGTCGGTCGGGATTATTTGCGATCAGCATGCGGGCAGATTGGGAATCGAAACTGAATTTTTTGGCCATCCGGCAAAAACATTCTCTTCCCCGGCGCTTCTGCATTTGAGAACCGGAGCGCCGATACTTGTAGGCGTGACAAAGAGAAGAGATGATAACTTTAATTACGATGTTTATCTGGAAGGGCCGATAATGCTTGAGAAATCTACGGGTAATATCGATGAAGATGCAAGAATTCTAACTCAAATGTTTACTGCTGCTTTTGAGAGATTAATCCGAAATGACCCAGTTCAATGGACTTGGACTCATCGCCGTTGGACGGATATTTACAAGAAAAACAAGAAAAGGAGTTCGTCATAATGTCCAAAATAAAATCTCCAATTATTGAAAACTTAGAATATTTCGGCATGGTTATAGGCGTAAATATATTAAGACTCCTTCCACTTCAAGCGGCTTACACTCTTGCTGAAATTGCCGGAAAGCTTATTTTTATTTTTGATTTCCTTCATAGTAAGAGAGCAATAGAACACTTGCTTCATGCAGGCGTAGCTAATGATAAGGCTAGCGCAACAAAGATAGCAAGGGCTACTTTTGTTCATGCCGCAAAAGTGGCTGTGGATGTGATTAAATTCGACCAATACATTACGCCTGAAAATTTTTCATCTCATGTAAAATTCATTTATCGCTCTAATGAGACAGAAGAAACTTTTAAAAATGCCAAATCTTTCGTTTTTATTGGCGCGCACTACGGAAACTGGGAAATAGGTGGATTAGGTTGTTCGGTGTTAGTGAGGCCGATACTGAGCATAATGAGACCTTTCGATAATAAGAAAATTGGAGAGTATTTTATTTCAAGAAGGAAATTATTTAAACAGGAAGTGTGTTCAAAAGAGGCCGCCGCCAGGCCAATCCTCAAAGCTATACGAGATGGCAAAGCAGTAGGCATACTTGCAGATCAGCACGCAGGAAGTTCGGTAGGCGTGGAAACAATTTTTTTCGGGCATCCTGCCAGAACACATACATCTCCTGCTATTCTTCACCTTAAAACCGGAGCAGTTTTATTATTCGGAGTGGCTAAAAGGATTGACGACAACTTTAACTATGAATTTATCCTCCAAGGTCCATTTAAACTTGATAAACCTTCGGGGAATATAGATCAGGATATTAAAACCCTGACTCAAATGTTTACGAGCGCTATAGAAGAAGAGATCCGAAGAGATCCTACGCAATGGCTTTGGAGTCACAGACGCTGGCTTGACCTAAACAGGTATGGAAAGAGAGCGAAAAATTAGAATAAATCCTTTGGAATACCTTCGCTTACGAATCCCAGACGGATTTTACCAGAGTCAAAATCAACATTTGTTCGCCACCCCGGTCCTGTCAGAGTAAAAGAGTCAGGCGTCCAAAGTTTATCCACTTCCTTGAATGAGTTGATGAAACAAGTTCTGTAGGCTTCTTTCCCTTCGGGTTTGAACCATTCAATTTCGATTGGATAGAAATAATCAGAACCAATATATATTTTCACATTTTCTTTAGTTTCAGGATTCTCGAGAAGGAACACACGGCAATTCATGCCCTTAACGGAAGTTTCTTCAAGTTCCTGTTTAAATTTCCACCACAAAAAAGTCATAGTAAGATCTTCTGGCCTTAGACCAAAGTTGGCTAGACTTGCAATAGCTAGGCTCCCGTCATCAGTAATTACGCTAGGCTGAGTTTCGGAATATGGCTGTCCTACGGTATAAGTTTCGTCTTTGTTTATTGTTATTTTAGCAAGAACCCTTGATGCCGTAAATCTTATGGCAAACTCAATAGGAGCAGTAACAGTTTCAGAGCCTTTCCTTTTATGGGTTACTTCGCCTTCAAGGATTCCCCAAGTGTCCACAGGATGGTTTTTCCTTGCTTTATCCAAGAATTGTTGAGAAGATAATTTCTCATCTCCATTTGTGTACGAAATGGGGCAGAAATAAGAGACCAGTACGAGTCCTAAATAGAAGAGATAAGAAATGTGGCATCTTTTAAACATCAATTTACCATTTTAATTTATTTTTGGGATCAGTAGAGTTTGACCAGTAGATAAGTTATTGTCTTTAAGATTATTTGCTTTCTTGATAGAATCAACTGAAACTTTGTAAGCTTTTGCAATTGTATTTAGAGTAGCGCCATCTTGAACTTTATATTTAAGGAATTTTTCCTGGACTGGAGGGGCAGATTTTGATGTCTTTACCGCGGCGTTTACTGCTTTGCTTGTTTCCTGGGCAATTTTATCAACGGCTCCGTCAAGAGATTTCTGCATCTGTGCTCGATCTGAACTAATTTGCTGTTTAAGTGCAGCTATTTCTCTTTCAAGTTGTGCATTGTTTTGTTTTTCTACTGCAAGGGATTGTTTTAAAGAGTTAATTTCCTGGGATATGCCAGAGTAGCTGTCTTGAATGTATTTTACGCGCTCATTTAATGTGTTGAGAGAAACTTCATTATTTTTCAATGCTGTAATTATTTGGACTTGTGTGTTTCTGTCTGTGTTGTCGTAAGCCGCGAGCGTTAAATTCAATGAAGAAGTTACGATCAAAGTAATGAGAGTTTTTGTGAAACATTGTTTCATAAGTGGGCGCCTTATTTTAAGTGAAAGGTTAAATTTAGAAAACCAACCGTATTTTAGCGTCTTTTTTAGTCTATACATCGGGCTATTATGAGATTTTTAAGTTGAAAATATTATTTAAGTTGAATTGTTTTTTTAGAGCAGTCATACATAGAATTTCGGCTTTTCTCATCTCTTTTAAATCTTTTGGCTTTAAGTCATCATATCCTGCTATGTGCAGAATTCCGTGAACAATATATAAAGAGAGTTCATCTGCGAAATCTATATTTCTTTCATTTGCTTCGATAATAGCTTTATCGATACAAATGAAAATTTCTGCAAAGATGCCTGACCCAGAGAAAAAATCTTCAGGAGTAAGATAGTTGAAGGTGATTACATCTGTTATTCCTTCGTGGCCAACATACTCTATATTCATTTTGCATATAGTTTTTGAATTAATAAAGTTTACAGATAGCTCCATGTCTCTTGAAACTTTGAGCTCAGCTAGTTTAACAATTTCAGATAGTAATTTGTAGAAACTAGTTTTAACTATTTTTAAGTTTGTTTTTCTGGGTTTTGAATAATAAACTTTCATCGTTTTTATCTTTTTCGTTAGTCGGGTATTTTATTCTGGAGTGCAGCATAGAGGTTAAAGTCTTGGTAAAACTAATTCTAGCTTTAGCTAATTCTTCGAGACCAAGGTCTGAGCTATCTAGCTGGCCTTCCCTGATTTTTCTGTTAATTATTTCCCAAACAAGAGTTTCTATTTTCGACAAAGTAGGTTTTTCTATGGAACGGGATGCCGCCTCGCACGAGTCAGCCAGGCAAACGATTGTAACTTCCTTGCTAATTGGCTTTGGACCAGGATATCTGAATTCATTTTCAGTAACAGTAGCCCCACCAGTTTTTTCGCTTTCTTCTAAAGCTTTCTTGTAGAAAAAGTAAACAAGATCGTCGCCGTGATGCTGTTCTATTGCATCAATAATAAGTCCGCCTAGTTTATATTTCAAAGCAAGTGTTACTCCATCCTTGACATGGTTTAGTATAATCATGCTGCTTATTCCCGGTCTGATATTAGAATGCAAACTTTCAGATGCTGAGTTATTTTCTGTAAAATACTCCGGCCTAAGAAGTTTACCTATATCGTGAAAAAGAGCGCAAGCTCTTGCTTTGACTGGGTTGAGATCCATATCTATTGCAGCGCGTTCAGCTAATGTTGCGACCATAAGAGAGTGGTGATATGTGCCGGGCGCTTCCATTTGCAACCTTTTAAGCAATGGGTGATTGTAGTCACATAATGATAAAAGATTCATGTCTGTGTTCACCTGGAAAAGCGATTCAACTAAAAATAGTGCAGCAAGAACCAAAATACCGGTGGCTACTGCATTTATTATACATAGCATGAAAAGCGGCAGAAGCAGTGTATCAACATTGCTTATAATAGGCTGAAAAAAGCATAAGAGTTCAGCAGGAATAAGAGTAAGGAATATTACTGTTGTTGACCTTATGAATAGATGTTTATAATTCCTTGAATTTATGACTGCAAGCGAAGCAAAGCAGCCCAGTGCCATTCCTATTATCATAGCATAGTAATTATCAACTTTGATTGCGGCAATAAGAGACACCAGAATACAAATAAAAGTAGCTCCTCTTATTCCTATGAGGATAGTAATAAGTATTGGCGGCAGGGCCAAAGGTATGATGCAAGTGCTTAGCGTGCTCGGAGTATTAAATTCAGAGCTGAGAAGATTAAAGAATTTGAGAGAGAAGTAAACAGCGATGAGGGATATTATAAGAACGAATACGATTGTTCCCATCTTCTGGTTGTCAAAAACAACTTGCTTATGAATGCTGTAGAAATATGCAATAGTTATGATTAATAGAACAAAGCTCAATGCTAAGTTGTAAGAGAAATTTTCTAGAAAGTTGGCATATATATTCTTCTTGGATCTTTGACTCTCGTAAGCTTGGAATTTTTCCAGTATTTGAGCATCTATCTTTTCTCCTTTCTTGATAATTATGTCGCCTTTATTGACTTCTTGATAGATATCATGTTTTTCAGATGAACTGATAAACTGTATTTCTACATCAGTTAGGGACTTGTCAAATAACAAATTAGGCTTAATAAGTTTTACAGATACATTAAAAATAGCGTTTCTTAATAAATCTCTACTCTGATAAATGTAGTCAATAGATACAGATTCAGATAACTGTTTAGCCGCGTCCTTAGGTGTTGATAGGAGAATAGCAGGAATTGGGCTTCTGAGATGCTTATTTTTGTTTATAATACAGATTTCTGTAGCGTCAGGATCCTGAATATTAGTAATGTCATCATAACTTATTATACCTTTATATACGATTCCAGAGAGCTTTGACCTGAAAAGCTCGAGTCTTTTATTGTCAGCTTCGAATTGCTCAAGTACTGGAATTGCATCTTCTGAAATACCATACACCTCCTTGATTTTCTTTAATTGGTCCTCGTTGGAAGTGTTTGGAAATTTTTTGAAAACATTATAAATCTCCTCTATATTCCTTTCGGTGGCTATATCATCTATCTGATAAACCAACGGGGCTGAATGGGAGGCTAGTTCTTTTTGCTTGTTAGTCTCGACTGTATCTAAATATGAAAAACTGAAGTCGGCATAAATGGTTTTTGGGGCTTGTTGGTCTCTTACTAGGTAAAATTCAGATTTCCCATCTATAGAAGGAAGAACTAATACCAGAGCAAAAAAGAACCATAAAATAGTAAAAATAATTCCTGTAACTATCTTTGAACCATTAATGTAATACCCGATGGTCTCACTGGATTTGGGCCTAAAGCTAGAGCTAGCTAATCCCTCTCGCTCCAACTTTCTTCTTCTAAAACTTTTAAAAAAGAGTGACATAGTAGATTAAAATTCTTCTCTTTTGTCATTTTTTCTGTGTGAATATTGTTTTTTGTCCTGCTCGTACGCATATATTATTTTCTCAATGAGAGGATTTCTGACAATATCTTCCGCTGTGAAAGTGATAACTGAAATTTCCTCTATTCCCTTGAGGATTTTTGATGCATGGGCAAGCCCAGATCTTTTATTTTTAGGCAGATCCGTTTGAGTTGGGTCCCCCGTAATTACGCATTTTGATTCAAATCCTATTCTTGTGAGGAACATCATCATCTGCTCAACAGTAGTATTCTGAGCCTCATCTAAGATAATAAAAGAATCATTCAATGTTCTTCCTCGCATAAAAGCTAAAGGAGCAACTTCGATAATATTGCTTTCCATCAGGCGATTTGCTTCATCGAAATCAAGCATATCATATAAGGCATCATAAAGAGGGCGCAGATAAGGTCTGATTTTTTCTTCAAGCGTCCCGGGAAGGAAGCCTAAGTTTTCTCCTGCCTCCATTGCCGGTCTTGTTAAAATAATCCGATTGTGTTTGCCTGAAAGGAACGAAGAAATAGCCATCGCCATAGCTAAATAAGTTTTTCCCGTGCCAGCCGGGCCTACGCCGAAAGTAATATCCTTAAAACCAATGTCCCTTACATAATGATATTGAGTAAGTGTTCTCGGGATGATAGAGCCTTTTTTGTGCCCAACTTTTATTGTCTCTTTGTAGAAGTCTTTAATGGAGTTTTCATTGTGTTTATCTTTTAAAGAGTTGGAGAGGATTACTTCGAAGTCTTTTTGCTTGATTTGATGACCAGTTTCATGAAATTTGAGAAGGTTTTTTAGGAAGGAAAAAGCAGAATCTATTTTGTCGGATTCTTTTGATGATATTCTTAGCAGGGTATCTCTAGTGAGAAGCTTGATTTCAAACTTCTCTTCAAGAATTCTAGTATTCTTGACGATGTCACCCACGAATATTGAATTCATAGACAACATGTCAAGATGAAGTTCTTTAGACAGCATTTTTAAAGAAAGGACAGCTTTTATGCCCTATTCTTACTTGACAGGAATTTGTAAAACTGTGCCGGCTTTGAGACTGTTTGAGTCTCCGAGTATAGCCTTATTAGCTTCCTGTATTTTTTTCCAGGAATTCCCATCTCCATAAACATTTTTAGAGATAGACCAAAGGGTATCACCTTTTTTAACAGTGTAAGATGTCTCTGTAGAGAGTACGCCCTTAGCAGGAGAAGCAATAGCAATTTCCAGAGGAGTTGCTTCAGTCATTGAGGCAGCAGCAGGTACACCCTCTATAGTAGAAGAAGCTCCTTGTGACACATTATTCTCGCTATATGGGGCAGGGGTCGGGGGAGCTTGCCATCCATTATATGACTTCTGAATGTAGTTTTTCCATTGCTGTTCTTCAGGCCCATAGTTAGTCCTTGCCAATTCAGGAGCGCATCCTGCAAACAACAAAGAGATTAGACCCAATGCAATGATTAGATGATTTGTTTTCATTCGATGTTCCTATTTGTATTATTCAAACTTTTTAACTATAAGAGCGGCGTTGTGTCCGCCGAATCCTAAGTTTACATTTAAAGCAGCTTTAATTTCTCTCTGAACAGCCTGGTTGGGAGTATAGTTCAGATCAAGTTCAAGATCAGGTGTTGTGTAATTTATTGTTGGAGGGACTACCTTTTCATTGATTGCTTTTACGCAAACTATAGTTTCTATCGCGCCAGAAGCTCCAAGTCCATGTCCTGTTGTGCCTTTTGTGCTGCTGATATTCACTTTGGCAATTTTATCTCCGAATACAGCTTTATAAGCTATCGTTTCGAGTTTGTCATTAAGTGAAGTACTTGTGCCGTGGGCATTAATATAAGAAATATCTTCCAGAGGAACTTTGGCTCTATTGATAGCACATTTTACTGCCTGTATTGCTCCTGTTCCACCTGGAGCTGGGGCAGTGATGTGGTGAGCGTCGCCTGAAGCTCCATACCCTATTATTTCAGCTAAAATTGTAGCTCCGCGTGTCTTAGCGTGCTCTAGTTCTTCAAGAATTAAAACGGCTGCGCCTTCAGACATTACAAAACCATCTCTGTCTTTATCAAAAGGTCTGCTTGCAGTTTTAGGGCTGTCATTTCGGGTACTCATAGCCTGCATTGAGCAGAATCCTGCAAAACCCAGAGGGGTAATACTTGCTTCAGCTCCGCCAGTAATCATAATATCGGCATCGTCTCTTCTAATTTGCCAGTAAGCTTCGCCTATTGCATGTGTTGAAGAGGCACATGCTGAAACTACTCCGAAGTTTGGTCCTTTAGCTCCGTAACGCATTGAAATATTGCCTGCAGCTAAATCTATAATCATCATAGGAATAAGGAAAGGAGAAACACTTTTTGGACCTTTTTCCTTAAGCTTAGCAGCTTGCTCTTCAATAGTTTGAAGGCCACCTATGCCGCTACTTACCATAACGCCGATTCTTTCAGGATTCATTGTCGATAGATCTTTGGGTAGTCCTGCTGATTCCATTGCCTCGTCTGCAGCGGCAACAGCAAAATGGCAGAAAGGATCCATCCTTCTAGCATCTTTAATAGACATATACTTTTCGATACTGAAATTTTTTACTTGCCCACCAATCTTTGTCTTGAAGTCGGTAGTGTCAAAGTATGTAACAAGGTCAATTCCAGACCTGCCGTTTACTATTGAATCCCAAGATTCTTTTACGCTATTTCCTACGGATGAAACCATACCAATTCCGGTAATTACTACTCGTCTTTCCATCTGAATAATCCTCAAAAGAGATTTTATTTACAAAAAAAGGGGCAAACGACTATTGCGAATGCCCCTTCCCTTAAGAAAGTGAAATCTTACTTTTCAACATGCGTCTGAATGTACTTAACAGCGTCGCCAACTGTAGTTAATTTTTCAGCGTCTTCGTCTGGGATGTCTGCGCCGAATTCTTCTTCAAGAGCCATTACGAGTTCTACTTGGTCTAGTGAATCTGCACCGAGATCTTCTACGAACTTTGCGTTGTCTGTAGCCTGATCAGGAGATACTCCAAGCTGGTTTACTACTATTTCTCTTACTTTGTCTGCTGTTGATGACATTTTTTTGTCCTCCAATATTTTTGGTTTTTTTATTGAGCTATTAAACAATATTTTGAGTTTCTTTTAACGATGTTATACGGGTAAATAAAACACAAATCAAGCAATTTTCAAACTTTTTTAGTAAATAGATATTTCTACTTACATTAGCATCCCTCCGTCAACATTGAGAACTTGTCCTGTTATGTAGTCAGAATCAGCTGTGCAAAAGAAACATACAGCTTTTGCTACATCTTCAGGAGTTCCAGGCCTCTTCATAGGTGTTATCATAAGGAATGCATCCATAGCCGCCTGGGGAAGCTTATGAGTCATTTCTGTAGCGATAAATCCCGGGGCTATTGCATTGCAATTAACATTTCTTGACGCGAATTCTTTAGCTACGGACTTTGTAAGACCGATCATTCCGGCTTTTGAAGCTGAATAATTAGCCTGTCCTACATTGCCCATTCTTCCTACTACTGAAGAAATATTTACAATTTTTCCGCCTTTTTTCATCATAGGGCGAATTACTGCCTTAATGAAATTAAATGCGCCTGTCAGATTGATGTCGATTACTTTTTTCCAGTCGTCTGCTGTCATTCTAAGAAGCAGAGTGTCTTTGGTTATTCCTGCATTATTTACAAGAATATCGATCTGTCCGAAGTGTTCGATCGTTTTTGCGACTGCCGCTTCTGCTTCTTCGAGTTTTGAAACATCAGCTTTTACAGCAAGAGCCTTGATTCCTTTATCCATAAATTCTTTAGCTGTTTGTTCAGCTACTTCCAAGAGAACATCCACAAGGACCAGCGAAGCTCCCTCTGAAGCAAGTTTTTCAGAAATAGATTTACCTATTCCTCTTGCTCCGCCTGTAACAATTGCAACTTTTCCTTCGAGTTTTTTGCAACTCATAATTGCGTTCCTTTTGTTATATTTTTGGGTTATTTATAGTTATTAAGAGTTTCTACTGAATTGATATTTGCTGTATTCATATCAGTTTTAATCTTCTTGACCAATCCTGTAAGTACATTGCCCGGACCGAATTCTATTATTGTGTCAATTCCCTTTTCTGCCATGGAATTAATGCAGCCTATCCACTGAACACTGCCCGTAACCTGTTTGACTATATTGGCTTTCAGGTTCTGAGGATTTGATTCGAGTTTGCCTATGAAATTCTGAGCGACTGGTATTGCAGGAGCTTTGAGTGTAACTGTAGTTAAGTAAACTCCGAGTTTTTCTTCGGCTGATTTCATCAATCTTGAGTGGTATGCGCCTGCAACTTTGAGAGGAAAAGCCTTAGCGCCTTTTTCTTTAAGGAGAGCTATGGCTGCTTGAACTTTGGCTTCTTCTCCGCTTATAACAACCTGACCTGCGCTGTTGATATTTGCCACATCGGCATCGGCGATTTTACAGCATTCCTGAATTACTGAGAGTTCGCTCTTCATGATGCTTGCCATTGTTCCTTTTGTAGCAACGCATGCTTCCTGCATGTATAGCGCGCGCTTTTCCAGGATTTTCAATCCTTCTTCGAATGAGAAAGCTCCTGCGGCGTAAAGAGCTGTAAATTCACCCAAACTCAAACCTGCTGTAGCGTCAGCTTTAATTCCGGGGAATTTCTGTTTGAAGGCTTCCAGACATGCTACGCTCATCACATAGATAGCAGGCTGGCAGTAACGCGTTTCAGTCAGTTTAGTGTCAGGTCCATTGAAGCAGACTTCGGAAATAGACCATCCGAGCGTCTGATCTGCTTTTTTGAAAATTTCTGCCGCCGCCGGGACTTGATCGAATAAATCTTTGCCCATTCCGACAGCTTGTGCGCCTTGTCCTGAGAAAACAAACCCAAATTTCATGAAGACTTCTCCATTTTATTGTTAATTTTGAGTTGTGAATGTCTTGCTTCTAAAATCTTTTTCAGTCAAAGATATAAGATTCTTTACGGCTCAATGGTATCAGATAGAATTTTAAAAGGCAACAGATTTAAAGCGAAAGTTAAGATTGTTTTAAGCTTATTCTAAAACAAGAGATTATTTTACAGTTTTTATTTTTTGCTGTTTCCGCTATCGACCGACAAACTATATTCTTTATTGAGTTCATTTTCAGAGGATGATATCATATCAATAATCTGATCTTTTATCTCATTCTTCAATCCTCTATTCAACCAGGCAAGAATAGACCATCTTTCTTTATTTAGGGTGCTTGGGACGATTCCTTGTATCCAGTATTTGTATCTGTCATCTAATGTGCCATCCATCTTATTCCCTGTTATCCATGATGTTACAAACTCTTGAATGGAATAGGCCGGCTTGCCGGAAGGCAAAGGGTAGGCGAAGAAACCGTGTATATTGCTGCTATCGCGCAATGGCAAGACCATATATTCCGGGTAAATCATATTAGTCGCGCATGCCGATTCAGCATCTGTAATGAACACATCCGTGAGTTTTTTTTTATAGAAATCGCTCTCGCTTTCAAGTAGGGTTATTCTATTGGGGTTGACAAATAACGATAAGGTTTCTTGCAAATCATTACCTTTTAATACGCCGAATGTAATATTCTCATTTTTAATAACAGATTTAAAGTCAGGGAATAATTGTTTATCTTTTGAGTTAATAACAGCTGAAATATGCATTGTCATATATGGCGTGGAATAAGACATATTAGTTTTTGTGCTCCAGGACCAGAATCCTCCTATTGCTATATCAATGCTATAGCCTGATTTTAGTAGTTTCTTAAAATCATCAATGTTATTGATAGGGTAAAACTCTATTTTCTTGCAGCCCAGAT
>JBAXXY010000021.1:0-25020 GCA_037127655.1 Lentisphaerota bacterium | reverse complement strand
AACAAATAATACTCTTTGTCAATGATAGTGAGGTAATTCTACTTAAACAAGATCTAAAAGAATTTAAGACTTCTTATGTCTTTGGGCCTTAAGCTGTTTCTTCCTCTTGTGTTTAGCAATCTTCTTACGGCGTTTTTTCTTCAGGTTACCCATTATTTCCTCATAGAGTTATAATAATTGACATTGACAATGAGCTTTACAAATATTTATAAATAGGTCAAAATTCAAACTGATTTACCTTTATAATTGATAATTTTATCCAAGGTTCGGATTACAGGCTTCCTTAAGTAGAGAAAGAGCCGAAGACTGAATTTTGTCTTTAAATTTAAAAACTGAGGTCCCTGCTACAAAAATATTTGCCCCAGCCCTGGAAGCTGTACCGATAGTTTTCATATCTATCCCGCCGTCCACCTGGATATGCATGTTTTTCTTTTTGCTATCTAGCACTCTTTTTCTAAGAAATTCAACTTTACTCATCATATCATTCATAAATGACTGACCGCCAAAACCAGGTTCTACAGTCATAACAAGCACCATGTCAATAAGATCAAGATATGGAATAAGCAATTCAGGGCTTGTTTTAGGTTTAAGTGAAATTCCCACTGTCACATTGCTTTTCCTTATTTCTTTAATTGTTTCCATCGTATCATCTGCTGATTCGATATGGAAAGTAATATGATCGGCTCCGGCTTTGACGAATGGAGCTATGTATTTAATGGGATTGGTAATCATCAGATGAACATCGAATAGCTGATCTGATATTCCTCTTATGCCAGCTACAATCGGGACACCAATTGACAAATTCGGAACGAAATGTCCATCCATCACATCTATATGTAAAATTTTTACACCGGCTGCTTCACTTGCTTGAATGTCAGATTTCAAGCACGCAAAATCAGCCGCGAGAAGAGATGGAGCTATTAGTTTTTCTGCATTAGAAATAGATGTAAAACTTGGTCTAGTCATTTTTAGCCTCGCATTTAAAAGATTAACGACCGTTTAAAAAATTATTTAGAAGGTTCTGAGCTCCATTCTGCAAGGCATCCTGAATTCCCTGCCCTGGATTCGATATGATTTCATTAACATTCGAATTATTTAGTATATTAACGGCATTTTTTGTTATAAAACTTGTTATAAACAAAGCAATATTCGGCGCAGGGCTATCAATAGTACCATCTATAGTCAACGGAATATCAACTCCACTCAGATTAGTATTAGTATTTAGTGAAAGTGAGCTGTCAAAACCAATAGTTCCATTTGCTACTATGTATTTGATCATATCGCTTTCTCCTCCTCTGAAGTCAAATTTGCTTACATTGACTACGCCGTTAGAAGCATAAAGTTTTACCAGCCCTGTCTTGAAGTTTAGATTCTGCTTCTGATTTAACATACGGTTCGTAATAGAAGATGCCTGATTCAAGCTGTCAGGAACCTGAGCATTTGGCAGGTACTGCACTATATTTGAAATCAGCTTTATCGGCAGAACTATGAGTGCAAGAATTCTATTTTTTGTTATATCGATTGGAAGAGAAATATCATCGCAGTTTAGCACTATATATGCATTCAAATATCTAGCTAGATTGGCATCAGTAAAGCCTTTTCCTTTAAGCTCTGTAGATAGGACTTTTATATTTCCCTTAGTATTGCTGTAATCTCCTTCGATAAAAGTTTTCAGGAATGGATTAATATCAAGATTTGTTAGATTTTCTTTAAATTCATAAGTATATCCATCAGAATATGATGGGTTTAAGTTTAAAGAAAAGTCGGTCTGAGAATCATTTATAGATAGTTTGCCGGGATCTAAAACAATTTTGTTGTCTTTAATGCTCAAAATTGCATTAATTTTAGCATTGATTAACGGTCCGTACTCGATGTCATTGAAGTTAATCTTGCTAACTAAGTTGATATTTTTCAGATCAAGCGGAGCTGGTTCCTTGTCATCGGAGGCGCTTGTTTTGGCTTTGACTGTTTTTTTATCTGCTGGTTTTTCAGGCGCGGCAAATACTACATTATAAATTTCCATCAGCTTATAAAGGTCGAGTTTGTCTGAGTTGACATCAAGCGCTGACTGGTAACTGCTGTCGAATACTATGTTCCCAGAGGATTGAATATTAGCAATAGTAATATTGCCGTCTATCAAGTTAATATGGGCGTTTTTAAGACTTATATGCTTGTCTGTTTTTGTCATTGCCAAATCAATGGTTCCATTTATAGACTTTGAAAGCTTCGGGTTTAGCAGATTATAGATGACAAGGTTTGTGAGGTCTAAATTTGCATCAACTATCATAGTTGCCGGACTGTTCTTGAAATTCAACATTCCATTGAGGTTAAAAGCTCCAACTCTCTGGTAGTCAGAACCTGCCATGCGAAGAGCCTTGAGAAGAGTCTCATTTATATTGAGAGTAGAATTTACAGATATGAGGGAAGGGTCTTTTAGCGACAGGAAGCAGTTACCATTTAATGTCAAAGCACTTTTTGTATCATAAATAAGCTCTGCTTTAATTTTCGAAAGTCTCAAGTCAGAAGAGTTTGTTAAGTCAATAGAAGAGCTCAGGGTCAATCCTATCTTGTTATAATTCTGATTTGCTAATGAGCAATCAATGCTCTTAACATCTGTCTGAAGCTCGGCATGTATGCTATTATCAGCTTTATTTATAGAAACTGTTGCCAATAGATTAAATATTCCTCCATTGATCTTTGTTCCTGAATCAGATGGAATAAACATATTTAGTTTTGAAAGTTCAAAGTTTTTTATAGACTCGTTGAAGGTAATATCCGTCAATAAAGGTTCTCCTTTCCCGTCCAGATTTATAATCAATGGAGAATTCAATGCCAGTAAGAGTGTTTCTGCATCTTTGGTTTTTAGAGTCGCAGTAAAGGATTTAATGTCAAGTTTATTATCCTTTGTCAGTTCAAAACCCGTTTTGGCATCCAAAGCAACTCCGAATGTAGAAATTATATTTCTTATTATCGGGGCTTGTTCTAAGCTCACAAAGTTAGGAGCAATGAGATTGATAGCCTCAGGATTAACTTTCGGGATAGTTAGGGCTAAATTACCTTTGCCGTCATACAGGTCATAATTCCCGCTAAGAGTAAAGTTTGAGAGCTGAATCCCATTCTGAGCTATTGCCAAATTAAATTCTTTGACATTGACTTCCCTCATCTTTTTCAATGAGACATCCATGCGCTGAGTGATATTTAGATCGGTAAATTTAAGTTTATCTTTTGTGTAAGAAGCATTTGCAATATCGATCTTACCTGAAGTGAGGAAATTGCCTTCTGCTATGTCAATCTGTAGCTTTAAGTCAGATGATAGCTCTCCTTTTAACTTCATGCTCTTATCCAGAAAAGGATTGAGAAGAAGAAGATCCAGCTTTGTGGTCGTAAGAAATATCTCTGGCATATCTCCCTGAGTAGCGATTTTATCAGCGCTCCAATCCAGAGCGAGCGGCTTTTGAATAAAAATCTTGGCAAGCTCATTATCATTTAAGTATGTGGATATCTGCAACTCTTTAACCATTGCAGTTTTTTTATTAAAGTCGGCAGAAAGGTCGTATTTAATTTTTTCTGTAACTAAGTTTTTGTTAAGTTGTGAATCCCCAGGTACTGATATTGATGCATCCAGTAGCGCGAGATTGCCATCAGTAGAAAGAGTTCCATTTTCATAATTCAGCGCCCCATTAAGTGTCAAGGAAACTTTCGGACCTAAATCTATACCATATAGGATATTGGTTATTAGATTAATCGTGTCGCATCCGATAGGGTCAATATTAGCTTTTAAATTAACCTTTAGAGGTTTCAAATCAGCCTTTCCAGATATTTTCAGGTTGGTGGTAGTTTTGCCACCGGAAAATGCATTTAGGACTATTGAAGAAATCGTAATTGTGTTTTCATTGTCACGATTTATTGAAGAGGTAAGGTTGACATTTTTATCTGTCAAATCCATCCCTCTTATGTTGCCGTTGAACTTTGAAATAAGCAGATTGAGTTGTAAGAACTGCGGAATGAATTCCCTATTAAGATTAACATTGATATCTGAGGAAAGCTCTGAAGAGTAAATCTTGACATTTTCGCCTGAAATAAGGTGAATATTACCGCCCAACTTAATCTTGGAATCCATCTCATTTTTTATTGAAGGCGATGAAAGATTAAAGTTTGTAATAGAAAGAACAAATCCTTTACTGTCCTTCATATTAAAGTTTATATTTTCCAGATTTACATTAGAAATGTCCAGTTTTATAGGAGAAGAGGATTTTACCTCTATAGGTTCTTCTTTGGTTTTAACAGCAGGTTCATTCATAAATGGAGCATTCCATTTTTCTTCTTTGCTTTGAACCATCTCAACACTTACCCCTTTAAGCAGAATGCTGTTAACCTTTACGGTGTTATTAAAAAGGATATCGGACAAACTAAAT
Source organism: Lentisphaerota bacterium (assembly GCA_037127655.1). Lineage (GTDB taxonomy): Bacteria > Verrucomicrobiota > Lentisphaeria > Victivallales > GWF2-38-69 > GWF2-38-69. The sequence goes on along the minus strand of JBAXXY010000021.1, from coordinate 20,605 downwards.
GAACAGGCAATTTTATCGCCTTTTATAAATGGGTTGGACTTGTCTCCTACTTCAAGGTTATTAACCTCTATATATGGGTGCATGAGATTCAACTTAGCGCTTGAAACTACAATCGGCATTCCTATGATTTTACTTGTTATAGGAATCACGACCTTCGTTAAACCGAAGTTGCTGGTAATAAGGAAAAACAGGGCAATAAGAATCACAATTATTAGAATAGGAATGTAAATAAATATAACTTTAAGAAGTTTTTTCATAGCGTAAAAGAAATCCTTATTGGGAAAGCATTGTTTATATTTTAGTTTTAAAAAAGTAAGACAATTATACAGCAAAATCCATATAAATTAAACAAGTTGAGCTAGAATGTAACTCAAAAGTTATTCTAGCAACCAAGGAGCTATCTCTGATGATTTTTTTTCCAGCCAATATCAAAAAAATTGCATTTGTAGCGCTTTCAGGTCCGCCTGATATTGGGAAAGTGAAGCTTGGAACTAGCTTCTTGGAGTCAAATGGCTATGAAGTCATAATTAAAGACAGCGTTTTCAAAAGATGCTCTTTCAGCTACCTTGCTTCCGACATTTCGACTAGAGTTTCTGACATTCACTCTTGCTGGAAAGATACAAGTATAGATTTGATTATTGCAGTACGAGGTGGATATGGTTCAGCACAAATTCTACCTTATATCGACTGGAATATTCTTTCAAAGCGAAGAGTTCCATTTATCGGATATAGCGATTTGACAGCGTTTCATTTAGGGATGTGCGCCAAAGGCGTCGGGGCTGCCATTTCAGGGCCAATGATACAAAACTATCAGACCATAAAAGATGACTCTTTCAGCTTAACCTCATTGAAAAATATATTTAATAAACAACAGACTATCTACCAAGCGCCTCATAAAAAAGGCTTCATAGTTTTAAAAAATGGCCTAACAGAAGGACAAATCTATCCTGTTACACTCTCAGTGCTGGCAACTTTAATAGGCACTCAATGGATGCCCGATATGAATGGTGCGATACTTCTTCTTGAAGACATAAACGAGCCTATTTACAAACTCGATAGGTATTTTACTCAGCTAGAGCATACTGGGGGACTTAATAAAATTTCAGGTTTGCTCCTGGGCAATTTTACGAAATGCGGCAGTTCTAGGGAAAGGTTAAACTTTTTTAAAAATATTGCAGAAAAAATAGCTGGTCCCGTAGTAATAAATATTCCATTTGGACACGCTTACCCCAGAATAAGCGTAGCATTTGAATCTATCTGCAAAATTGACGCTTCAGCAGAAAAAGCTAACATAATATTGTACAATCAATAAGGTGTTTTAATGAAAGATTTCAAAATGGCTATATGCCAGAATAAGCCTCTGTATGACAAGAAGAAAAGCGTTCAAAATGCCATACGAATGATAAAGGAGGCTGCCAATAACGGCGCAAAATTAGTTCAGCTTCCTGAAATGTTCTACTTCCCTTATGATATATCTGAACTCATCAAACAGGAAGAAACCAACAGGGAAACAGTTTCCATTCTACAGTCAACAGCAAAGGAAAATAACATTTATTTATGCACAGGAACGACTGTCGAAAAAGTGGGATCGAAGCGCTTCAATAAGTCATACCTTATTTCTCCGCAAGGAAAAATATTGCTTGAGTATGCAAAGAGCCATTTGTACGATGTGGAGTTCAAAGGCTTAAAGATTAGGGAATCGAAATACTTTTCAGCAGGCAATTCTCTAGATGTCGTTGATACAGAGTTGGGGCGAATCGGAATAATAATTTGCTATGACATAAGATTCCCTGAGATGACTAGAGCTTTGGCGCTTAAATGCGCTGAAATTATCCTGGTTCCAGCAGCTTTCAATACAATTTCAGGCAATGCTCACTGGCATTTATTTTTCAGAACCCGCGCTACGGAAAATCAACTTTTCATTGCCGCCGCTTGTCCTGCCAGAGATGAAGAATGCAAATATAAAGCATATGGACACTCAATGATTGTTGATCCATGGGGAGATATTCTAAGCGAAGCAGGAGAAAAAGAAGAGATTATTTATGCTGATATTAAGCAGGAAAGACTTCAGGATGTCAGAAATTCACTTCCTCTGCTCAAGCACATGAGAAAGGATTTATACAAAGGCTTTATTAAATATGACTAAGTCGACCGAGAATCAGCTATTTTTAAACTTTGCTGTAGTCTTATTGATTTTGTTTACATATAATTACGAAAAAATTAACTTGCTTTTAGGAAATCACAGATGCGTTTAATCATATTTATTTCTTGTATTGTATTTCTTTGTTCTATTTCTGCTTTTGCAATATCCGATAATTCAGGACAAAATAGTGCAGATTTAGATACATTCAGCGGTGCTGAGGCCGCAATGGCCGCTGTGGATAGAGCGCAAACCCCTTCAAGTGGGGTTGCTTTGAAAACAAGAACTATGATAGAGATAGTTGGGATTGGCAAAAATGAAGTTCTTGACTACAAATCACAAGAATTTGAACATTTTGACATCCAACCTATTAAACAGGATATGCTGTTTAAAAAGGGCCTATCTGTTATTCAGTATGACATTCTGATTACCGGATGGCTTAATAGTATCTACCTCAATAGATTCAAAACGAATGTTATGGCATTAAGATATTTCTCAAGAGGACTGGCAGAATACGCGTATTCTTACAATGGATATATATCAACAGATTTTTACAATCAAATGATTAACCGCTATAAAAACTACCTGACTATAGATATCGAAATAGAGAAACTACAGCTTACAACAGATATAAAATATTCTCTTGCAAAACTCTACGCCGCTGGATGTGTTTATGCTGGAGAAGTTACTTCTACAAGTTACGCAGTAGATAAGATTTCCAAGATCCCCAAGGACACTGTTCTTTATCACATGCAAGAACAGTCAGGAGAGCTTTATCAAGAAGGAAAATTCAGTGATGCCGAAGCTCAGGATAAGCCTGATGACGCTAAGAACTTGGAGAAAAAAGACCTTGGAAATTTCGTAGGCTATGATCATGGTGAGAATCTTTATTACATTTGTTTGGCATACTATCCCAAGTTCAGAGATATGCCAAAGAGCAGCCAGATTAAATTCGTTGATGCTATATACTCCTACAATCCAACGCTCATGCTGGCTCCACCTGTCAAAAGAAATGAATATGCCTGGAATTACTTCATTGATTGGATTTGGCCAAAAACTAATCCTCAACTTATGAAATACTGTTTAAAACCTTATTCAAATTGGGTTATTCTACCCAAAACAATTTAAATAAAAGCTCAACAATGTTACGATTGGGAATTACAGGCGCTAATGGAATGCTGGGAAGTGATTTAAGCTCTCTAGCAAAAAGAGATGGCTTTCTAATCAATTCTTACGACTTGCCAGACTATGACATAACAAATAAGAGAACTATAGATTTAATAGTCAATTCTAATGATTTGATAGTAAATTGCGCTGCTTACACTGCAGTGGACAAAGCTGAATCTGAAGTGAATCCAAGTTACAAGATTAACTCTGATAGCGTTGAGAAACTTGGTTTGGCAGTCAACTCCATGTCAAAATATATGGTTCACATTAGCACGGACTTTGTTTTTGGCGATAGTTCAAATATTCCACTTACCGAAGATGACAAACCTCTGCCGCTTGGAGTTTATGGAGCAAGCAAATTAGATGGAGAAGAAAAACTCAGAAAAGTTTGCCCTAATTCAGCTATATTGAGAGTACAATGGACTTACGGGCTCCATGGAGATAACTTCATAAAAAAAATTCTAAAAGCCGCCGAAACTAATAAATCATTAAAAATAGTTGAGGATCAGATTGGTTCTCCTACGCCTACAATTTCAGTTTCACAGGCTATTTTGTGTTTGATTGCATCTAATACAAAAGGTTTATTTCACTATGCCTCTAATGGATATGCATCCAGGTTTGAAGTAGCAAAGTTTATACTTCAAGAGAAAGGTATTGAAAGGGAACTGATACCCTGTCTTTCATCTGAATTTGTGACCCCTGCTGAAAGACCATTAAACTCCAGATTCAATTGTTCTAAAATAGATAAAGTTTTGAACTACAAAAGAGCTTTCTGGAAGGATGAACTTAGGGAATTTTTAAAACTTCTTTAGGTATTTACAGATTGTAAACCAAGTCGTCTTTGTAGGAACAAATTAGCTTGAGGTTGCATCCGCTGCTCTTTATTATTTCGATTGTGTCAGAAATTTTTTCCTCAAAAATACTTCCATCAATATCTACAAAAAATGCGTATTCATTTGGGCTACCATGAATCGGTCTTGAAATGATTCGGCTTAAATTTATCTGATTATTTTTGAAGGGTTCAAGAAAATCGTACAAACTCCCCGGCCTGCTTGGGAAAAAAGAGGAGATACTCGTCTTTATTCGTTTGCCCGTAGGAGGCGTTTTTGCAGTCTTCGATATTACAAAAAATTGAGTTGTATTAGGAATATTCTGTTCAATAGGATATTCGAGAACATCAAGGTTATAAATGGACGCTGAATTTATTGAAGCTATTGCGGCAGATCCTTCTTCTTTTGAAGCTAATTCTGCTGCTTTTGCTGTGCTTGAGACTGCTGTCTTTGAGGCATATTTCAAATTTTTTCTCATCCATAAATCGCAATGATACATCGGAATTGAATGAGAATAGATATTTTTAATCGGAACTCCCTTTCTACCTAACAAAGCAAGTTTTACATTCAATCTGATAGATTCTTCGATATTGACATCAAACTCATTATTGATAAGCAAGTCTAAAGATTCAGCTATAGGACCTCCAGATGAATTCTCGATTGGGATTATCCCTTTGTGCTCGGACGATTCTGAGATAAAATAAAAAACATCCAGTATTGCGCTATTATTTATTAACTCTAAACTTGGGAATCTTTCTTTAGCTACAAGATAGGAATAAGTCCCTTCCGGTCCCAGATAGGCAATTTTTATGTTATTTCCCATCTTTTTTATCCTCAATTATTTGCCCTGACAAGACTTTCATATTCAGATAGCCATTTGCTAATCGCCCAATGACGGAAGTCCCTGCTTCAAGATTCGGAGAATCAACTATCCTACCCGTAGCTTCTTCCTGTAAAATTGCATAGCCTCTATTTAGGACATTTGTCGGATTCAAAGTTTGGAGTTTTGCTTTAAGCTTCTCAAAATTAGAGGATTCCTTCTCTAATCTCATCGCTACACTGTGAGCAAGTTTAGTTTTAAACTCATCTATAATCTGAGTTCTTTCGTAAATAAGTCTCAGCGGATCTTTAAATACATAGCTTCCAGAAAGCCTCTCAAGCTGTCTTCTGGCTCTTTCCATAACAAGGGCAATAACAGAGCGCAGTCTTGAGTACAAATTCCCTATTTTTTCGGAGAGTTCGTCCTGCTTTGCTATAACAAGCTCAGCCGCCGCCGATGGTGTAGGAACTCTGAGATCTGAAACAAAATCGCAGATAGTGAAGTCAACTTCATGCCCTACAGCGCTTATGGTGGGGATTGAACTTGAAGCTATCTCTCTAGCGAGCAGTTCATCATTAAAAGGCCAAAGATCTTCCATCGAACCACCGCCTCTGGTTAAAACTATAACATCAGGCGGCGTTTGGCTTTTATTGAAAAACTTAATGCCTTTAATAATCTCTTTTTCAGCTCCTACACCTTGAACTGCGGCCGGGTAAATTTGGATATGTATATTAGGAAACCTGCGCCTTATGATATTGAGAAAGTCCTGGATAGCGGCTCCTGTGGGCGAAGTCACGACCCCGATTCTTCTGGGAAGCAACGGAAGTTTTTTCTTCCTTGCAGAGTCAAAAAGCCCTTCTAATTGTAGCTTTTTCTTGATCTCTTCAAATTTCTTCTGAAGGTCACCTACTCCTAGTAGCCTGACTTCCTTAATGGTAAACTGGTATTCTCCTCTTGGCTCATATACGCTGACAGCTCCAAAAGCCTCAATTTTCGAACCAGTAGCCAGTTTCAGGCTTTCAGCTAAACGAGAACCCTTCCAAATGACAGCTTTGATCTGGGACATATCGTCTTTTAAGACCATATATACATGCCCAGATCTATGAACTGTCATAGTTCCAATTTCAGCTTCTATCCAAAATGAAGATAAAGCGCCTTCTAAAACTTCCTTGATAACACCGTTAACTTCGGAAATTTTCCAGATTTTTGTCTCCATTCTCCATCCGAATTACTGTTTTTCAAGAATCATAGAAGTTCTTGATGGCAGATAAATCTTAATGCCTGTAGGCTCGTCTTTTCCTTCCTTAACTTTGCTTGAAAAGAATTCTTGCCCTTCAGCAATTCTATCATGCCCACCGTATTGCGTTGAATCTGAATTCAAAACTAATTTGTACTTCCCTTCAGGGATGGTTATAAAGTAATCTGAAACAGAGTTAACCGGATGGAAATTGTATATAAATACAAGCTCACCTCGTAAGAAGGCTATGACTTTCTGATCGCAATGAGCAAAAGTTTTTTCAGGAATTGTATTAATGGCGTCGTGCGCAGTGATTAGTTTAAGCGCATCTCTGTCAAAAGTTCCGAGCTGTTCAAACTTCAATAAACCATTATCTGCCAGGCTCCATTGTCTTCTGGCATACTTGTAAGACCAGTTATTTCCTTCTCTCGGGAAGTCTATCCATTCAGGATGACCGAACTCATTGCCCATGAAGTTTAGATAGCCACCTGTAGCTGTGGACATAGTCATAAGCCTAACCATCTTGTGAAGCGCTACGCCTCTTTCTATAACCATATCTGAATAGGCTTTATTCATATGGTCATACATGCTTGCGTCCATCAGCCAGCAAGCCATAGTTTTACTTCCTACGATGCCTTGATCATGACACTCGACATAGCTTATCGTCTTCTCGTCCATTCTGCGGTTTGTCAGTTCGTAGAACATTGATTCTACATTCCAGTAGTCATCTGATACTTTCTTAAAGTAGTTAAACCAGAAGTCAGGGTTTCCTAAAGCAAGTCTGTAGTTAAATCCTATCCCGCCATCTTCTATTGGAGCTCCGAGACCAGGCATACCGCTTACATCTTCAGCGATTGTTATTGCTACAGGGTTTGTCGCATGAATGACTTTATTTGCAAGAGTGAGATAAACAATTGCATCTTCATCGACTGAAGCATCAAAATAATGGTCATAATGACCAAATGCAGTGCCAAGTCCATGGTCGTAATACATCATGCTTGTTATGCCGTCAAACCTGTATCCGTCAATCTTGTATTCATCTAACCAGAAACGGCTGTTTGATAATAAGAAGTGAAGAACTTCGGTTTTTCCGTAATTGAAGCATTTTGAATCCCAGGCTTTATGTTCGCCTCTGTCTCCATCGTGAAAATACTGATAAATTGTCCCGTCGAGCTTGGATATACCTTCGCTTTCATTCTTAACAGAGTGTGAGTGGACAAGATCCATTATCACAGCCATGCCCATTTCGTGCGCGTCATCTACAAGTCTCTTAAAGTCTTCAGGAGTGCCGAATCTTGATGAAGCGGCAAAGAAGTTAGAAACATGGTATCCGAAACTTCCATAGTAAGGATGCTCCATCAGAGCCATAAGCTGAACAGTATTGTATCCGGCTTTTTTAATTCTCGGAAGTGTATTGAGTCTAAATTCTTCGTATGTCCCTACACCTTCTTTCTCCTGTCCCATTCCGATGTGTGATTCATACACAAGAGGAAATTTGAATTGTGGTTTAAAGTTGGTAATTTTCCAAATGTAAGGTTTATCCGGACTCCACACCTGCGCACTAAAGACTTTGGTGTGTTCATCCTGAACAACTCTTCTAATGTAAGCCGGAAGTCTTTCTCCGCATCCGCCTTCCCATCTTACGAAGAGTTTAAAAAGCTGGCCGTGCTTGAGTTTATCAAGCGGGAGCCTTATTTCCCATACGCCGCCCTGTATATCTATTTTCTTCATTGCGTATTCAGGCTGGACTTTCCAGGCACTGAAATCGCCGTACATATGAATCTCGGAAGCATTAGGAGCCCATTCTCTGAGTATCCACTCATTATCCGTTCGATGCAGACCAAAGTATTCGTGACCGTTGGCAAACTGTTCGATCGACATTTTTCCTTGAGTTAATCTTTCTTCAGTTTCTTTAACTCTTTGCTGGCGATTTTTTATAGAGTCTGCAAAATAGTTTTTAATTATGTGGTCATCAAGAAGCTTTGTAAGGCGAATTCTTTGTTGAGTTGACATATTGCCCCCTTTTTCGTTAATGGTGGTTAGTTGCAACAAAAATATCTTGTCTTTTAATGATAAAGGGAAAGTTCACTTTGCGCCATATATATTTTACTTATGCAATATATAATCTTTTCCCAAAAGACAATTTCTATTTTTAAACGAACTAAGATACTGGAGCAATTAGATGGTTTTTACGAAAGGTGTTGGTGCGCCGACAAACTAACAAGCATTGAATAAATTGGTCAACGCCATGAATGGCATAACGCTAATCAAGTAAATACTCATAGTATTTTCTTTTTAATTTTCTTAGCATCTTTACTGATAGTTTTCCAGCGAGTTTTTTCAATGGCGCTTGCCTTCATGGTTTGTCGGTCTGACAAATAGGCGAACTCTTTTTTCAATTTCAAATAACTTTCTAAGTGTTTAGAATCGAGAGAAGTATTTATTATAGCTTCTTGTACAGCGCAGCCGGGTTCCTTTTCATGAGCGCAGTCATTAAATCGGCAGTTTCTTGATAAATCCTCGATATCATCGAAAACTTGTTTCAATCCTGTTTCATCGCCCCATACCTGCACCTCACGCATTCCAGGAGTATCAATAACCATACATCCAGAAGGAAGAATGATTAATTCACGGAAAGCTGTAGTATGATTGCCTCGGCTTCCCAATTCACTTACTTCGTTTACTTTAAGACGATTGGTTCCTAGAAGAGTATTAATAATAGTGGACTTTCCCACACCGGAAGAACCAATGAAAGCAATAGTTTTAGCTGTTTTAAGATAGTTATTCAAAACATCAATTCCGCTCTGCTGTTTGGCGCTAATCATACATACATCAACGCCGAGAGCAATTGATTCAACCTCTTCTTTTTTCGCTTCGGCATCTTGGCAGAGATCTGATTTGTTCAGAAGAACAACAGGTAATGCTCTGCTTTCCCACGCTAATGACAAAAACCGCTCAATTCGTCTTAAATTAAAATTTTGATCTAACCCTGTAACAATAAAAACCGTATCTATATTTGCGGCAATTACTTGTTCATCCGAAGACTCTCCAGCGACTTTGCGGCTGAAGGCGCTTTTCCTTGGAAGAATCGCATGTATCATTGCTTTTTGTTCATTATCTATAACAGATGCTACTACCCAGTCGCCCACTGTAGGAAAACTTCCTTTGCCATCGGACTGAAAAATGAATTTACCCGTTACTTCGCATAAGAACTCTCCTTCGCAATTGCATGCGATAAACTTCCCCTTATTTACACGAACTATTCTCATTGCACAATAGCCTTGGCTTCTGTATTCTTCGAAATAACTTTCAAAAAATGATGACCATCCTAACTCATTCAACTGCATCATTTTTATCTCTTTAAATCCATTTATAAATGCTGATTGATATTGTTCCATAAATAGGACATTCAACGGCTCTTCTTTGCCAGGTAATGAATTATCCATTAACTCAATACCATAAAGGCTTAATTCGGCACTTCAAATGCGTCCACTACCCCACAAATACATCTCATCTATAAAGATTGACTTTCAGGCATTGGCGCGTTGTAATCAGCGGCACTTGAAGACTTTATTTTCGTAGAACTCTCAATATTAAATATCTTATAGAAAGACCATGTTTTACGACCGATTACATCCTCAATGAAGTATGCGCCACAGTATTTACCCTTTTCTAAGCTAGATTTCTTAATCTCATAGCTATCAAGCTTTACCTCCGGACCATCTACATATTCACCTTTGACTTTGTACAAAATAGTTATGTTTTCTCCAATCTTAGGAAGGTTGGTAGGATCTCCAGCATCATATCCAGCAGGAACTACTGTGCCGTTAAATTCTTCGCTATTAAAGACATCTACTATTGTAACTACATTAGGTTTTGTTTCCTTGACAACGAGGAATTTTATTGCTTCTTTATGTTTCACAGGAAAAGAACCTAGGGGAATGTATTTTGGGTTTTTCCATCTCTCCACATTCCCGTCCCAGTATATGGCAACTGGTTTTCCGCCGATACAATATTGTTGTCCTGTGACTTTTACGCTTATTTTACTAAAATCATTATCTACATTTTTATCAATGCACAAAGTTTTGAACACCTTATCAGATCCTGAGCCTTCAAGTTTGCCTATCACAAAAAATATTTGATTCACCAGCAAGAAATCTCCATTATTACCAGGGTCAATATCAACAGCATACAAAGGCGGATAAGCATTCGGGTTCTGGTCTATTATAGGTTTTTTAATAAAGGTTATTTCTCCAATGAGTTTTGAAGGATTCTGAACAAAGAGTTTGTCGTAATAATCAGAAATAAAATTAAAATATAATTTAGATGGGGCCTCAGAATTATACTTTTTTAATTCATCTTTTTGGCCTAAGTTTTGTTCAAGTTTTCTGTCAACAAAAAATACTGAAAGTCCATTAGAACCAGGTCTAGATGCGCATGCCTTATTATATGTAACAGTATTTTTTATAGATTTTTGCAATTCATCAGTATTTATATTACAAAACAGTGAGATATAATCAGCGAATTCGTACATATCGGTAAGTCCGGATCCAGCTCTGGCAAATTCATTATATGATTCAGAATATCCTCTTGCTATAGCCAAAAAACGATAAACATTGCCAACATTGGCTTTATTCTTATCTTTCATTTTCCCTGCTACCTGCTGAATCATATTATCCCATTTATTTTTAAGATCTGATATCTTAGATAAATCTATCACTGAGAAAGTATATAGGTTTTCTGCGCTGATATATTGTTTAACCTTATCAAAGTGTGCGTCAATAAATAACTTCCCTAAAGCTTTACCCGAAATATTAGGTTCTGACCTGAGCCCATCAATGATCCCCTCAAAGCAATCTCCAAATTCGAGTTCCTCTGAGGCTACCATGTATTTGCCGCAATCTTTAAGTTTGTATGCTGTCTCAAAGTTTCCCATAAGGCAGGCTACAAATGCAATAAGCTCGAATTTCTTTCCTTTTAAAGCAGATTGAAGGGACTCTTGCATATCCGATATGCTTATAGATTTTACAGCACTTTCCGGTTTGAGCTGATCAGCACCAAAACCTCCTATTGGCCCTGCTCCGTGGCTCCACAAAAACAAAGCATATTTTTTCGCAGGATACTCCTTTATAGTCCATGATATATACTCATCTAGAGTCTTTTTATCCATCATATACATAGAAGGAGCAGTTTCTTTGACTCTTTCCATGAACTTACTTTTATCAGGACCATATATTTTCCAAGCTTGGCATTGAGTGGTGCTGATTATTGGTTCTTTCTGCAACCATTCATTAGTGCCGCCTGTAATAACAATAATATTTAGTTTTGAATCATCAAATGATGACTTTCGCAATGCGCTTAAAATACCTGTAGCTTCTCCCTGAAGCCCTTTAGGATTAGTTTGTTTGTTAATTTTGTCAGGATCAATTTTGTTCTCAAGATCACAGCCATTCAAGTATATGATCATTGTGTATTCGGCGGGTTTGCTGGCAGCTGCAAAAGAGTAATTACATACGATGCAACACGCAAAAACACCAATAACAGTGATTCTTCTGAACAAGTTTTTCATATTTCAGACTCGATTTCTATGTTTTTTATTAGTTTGTCGGGCTGCATCATTTTCTTTTAAGAAGCATTTCTCCTAAAATATTATCTACCCCTACCTATGCAGAATTATATGTACAAGAAGTTTATTTCGCAATTGTGTTCACGCTGAAGAACAGAAATTCTAGCGCTTTGATGAATGAATCACAATGGTTTAAGCTGAGTTAATATTGCCAAATTTGTTCGACAGAATCATTTTTGACCCAGCCGATTGTCTTATTGTCTTTTGATGTGATTAAAGTCCAGTCATCCATTTTGTCCTGTATTTTTACATCGTCTCCGATGGCGAGATTTATCTTTACTTCAGATGAATCTGCGGCAGGCAGCGAATGAATGATTGGGTTTCTAATAGTAATTATTGCATTTTTGTCTGAATAGATAGTTCCGGTTTGATTGAAATAAACCCCAATTGACACAAGAATAAGAACACCAATAAGTATAACGGCGGATGCAAACGAATAATGCGATAATCTGCGCCTAGTGGTCAGAACAATAAATAGAACAAAGAATAAGACAGCTCCAAGTAGCAGCCATTCATCAGGTCTCAAAATGTCTCTAAAGTAAATAAGAAGTTCGAAAGGTGTTCCCTTCTGGTATGCCTCAGGCAAAAATAAAAGTCTTCTTACGAAATTAAGATTTTGAAGAACATCTTGATCTCTGGGGTCTAGTAGCAACGCTCTTTCGTATGACGCCAAGGCTTGAGCCAATTTCCCGTCTTGTGTATAAGCATTCCCAAGGTTATATAACCAGGCAGGACTTGGATTGGATGCATTTATATTTTTCAGACATATTTCCTCTGCCTTAACAAAATTTCCTTTGTTATACTCTGAAACAAATTCAGAAGAAGAAGATGCATTTGAGTTAAGCGAGCAGAAAAACAATGCCGAACTTAATATTAAGAGATGTATTTTTTTCAGACATTTAGATAACTTTGCCTTAAGCTCCCGTTCGGTATGAGTATCAGTATGCGGCATATATCTCGACTTATTTGTTTGATCAAGGCAGTCTGAAAAAGCATCATCCGAAAGCTTTGAGGCAAGTTCATAACTTGTAGTTCCCGGCGGGAAACCTGAAACATCGTTTATAAACGGCACGACATCCGAATCAATATAGTTGACAAAATCGGAATCTTTTCTGGAATTAAGTTCTCTTAATATTTTTCCTCTCCTCTTCATTGCCTTCTGTTTTCTTAAGAGAGCCTCAGTGGAAATAGCCTTCTTCTTCCTTAAAAGTTCAGAAATTACAAATATCAGAGGTCCAAGAATAATAAGACAAATATAATAAGGCAGATAATTTTTCCAGAGAGGGATAAGGACAGTTTTCGAAGTATTCTTCTTTATGTAGAGTATAGAATCAGACTCGATCTTCTTCTTTTCGTCATTAGCGATAAGGTTTCCATAATTCTGAACAGGGGCAGACTGAATAGCGGTGGCGGTCAGATTGCTGTTTTTAACTACTTCCACGCTTTTTTTTAAAGAGCAAATATTGTACTTGTCATCAAGTGTATTGAATGTGCAAAAAGAGAAAGCTACTTCATTTTTCCCAGCTTGTTTGGGAATGAGAAGATAAGTGATAACGGCTTTCGACTTATCACCTGAAAGATCGATGGCCTGATGCTTTTCTATTTCCGGCTTATAAGAAGTAAATCCCGGAATATTTAGTTCTGGAGCCGTAAGAGTTTCAATTGACCCATATCCTGAAATATTTACCTTGATTGTCAGGGTTTCCCCTTCGGCTAATTTGTCTGGGGAAGCGGTAATACTGCAGTCCCATTTGCCAAAAAGGCCCAAGGAACTGGAGCTATCAGGCTCTTTTGGTAAAGGAAGAATGTCCAACTCTGGAATGCTTGTCGAAATCATGCGGGTCATGTGCTTGTTCCTGTTAAAGAACGGGTCATCGAACATTGATCCGTTGACAAGATTGTTGTCTAAAAAAGAGTGTCTTGAAGCAGAACTATCAGGCACTGAAATATCTACAGGGATGGAAATAATGCCTTTGATTTTACCTGGCGACATCGCCCTGAATGATGTCATAAAACAGCTTTTAATGTATCCTACACTATCTCGTTCTGCCTTTTCAGGAGGATAATAAGGGTATGGAGCAAACCTTTCGTTTTCTTTGTTCTTTGAGCTGAAGTTATCAAAAAGCACATTGTCGATTGAAATCTGAGGATAGGAAGTTGGCATAGCGTCAATATCCAAAGCTTTGAAGAGAAAGACTTCAAGCTGAACACTCTGCCCTGTATAAACTTTCCCTTTCAGATTAAATTTGGGTTCGATAAATATATATTTATCAATTTCCGATAAAGCGCCCGACCTCGCAGATATTTCTTTTGGCTGAGTCTCGATTTCCTCACCATTATATCTGATTTTAAATGACGGCATGGAGATTTTTCCGGGTTTTTCAACAATGAAAGAATAAGTGGTTATATCAAATCTTTTACCGTTAATTACCATCACATTCGACCCTGTCCTGGTTTTGTTTAACCATTGAACATTTGGAATATCGGGAATATCTATAATTTCAGCTACTCCCTCATCTGATTTAATTGAGAGAGTTGCCGCTTCGCCAGCTACTATAGGTGATGGATCTAATGATATTTCTATCTGGGATTTAAGAGTAAAAGGGATTAAGGCAAAAAACATAAGATATAAAAAACGGCTAATTTTTAAACTCATAATTAAACTACCAATCCTTTTCTACTGTTCCTGAGTAAGCGTCTTTTTGTTTTTCTTTCAATGCCTCATTAAGGGTTTCCTGATCCTCGGCAATGGCATTTAATACAGCTTCAGCACCCTTCTTGTCCATATCTTTATCATCATACTCTTTCGGTTCAGGCTTTACTCCGTCTTTCATCTCAGGCATCTTTTCTGGCATTTTGGGTTTTTCCTGTCCTTGACTTTCCTTGTCTTGTTCTTTGTCTTTCTTCTCTTCATTTTTCTGAATGTTTTTTAAAGCTTCTTTTAGTTTTTCTTCAGCGCCCTTAGTATCATTATTTTTCTGGTCATCTTGAGCTTGTTGAGCTTGCTCTTGAGCTTTTTGAGCATTTTCTTTCTCTGGATTCTTTTCATCTAGAGCATCATTGTAATCCTTAATGGAGTCTGATGCTTTCTGTGTCTGCTGATTAGCTTCTTCCTGCTTTTGTTCTTTATCCTGTCCCTCGGAATTATTGGACTGCTGTTGCTTATCTAAAGCGTTCTGAGCGTCTTTCTGAGCAGTCTGTCTTTTTTGTTCCTGCTGCTGTTTTTGCTCTTTGGATTGCTGGTCTTTATTCCCCTGATTCTTGTCCTGGTTTTGATCCTGCTCTCCATTCTGATTTTTAGAATCTGCACCAAGATTTTTCAGAGCGTCCTCAATATTCTTCTCAGCATCTTTAGGATTGGAGTTGTTCTGATTGTCTCTGGCTTTTTGAAGGTCTTGCTGGGCATTCTGAGCTGATTGAGAATCCTGTTGACTTTTATTCTTTTCGGCAGAATCTTTGTAATCCTGGACAGCGCTTTGAGCTTCTTTGGTTTTATTATTTGCCTCTTTTTGTTTCTGCTCTTTATCTTTTTGATCTTGAGTTTTATTAGAATCGTTTTGTTTATCCAATGCTTCCTTGGTTTTCTCCTGGGCTTGTTTCTGTTTGTCCTGCATTTCCTTTTTGTTCTTAATGATCTTTTCGGCCTTCTTAATATCGTTTATGAGTATCTGCTGATTGTTGGCAACTTCACTTCGAAAGGAGAGTTTCATTGCTTCCTTGTAGTCCTTCTGGGCTTTCTCGAAAACTTTAAGGGATTCCTCCGGTTTTTGTTGCATATATTCTCTGCCACTGTTGTGCTCAATTACACCCAAATTCTGAAATGCCTTGCTTCTTAGTTCCGGGTTGTTAACTGACGAATTTATAACATCACTATAATACTTTACGGCAATATCGCTCTTTCCTGAATTTTGGGCTTCGAGCGCAAAATTGTATTCTTCCTCAAGTTTATTAAAAGAATTTTCAGGTGCTTTATCTGTGTCTGAAGAAAATTTGGCTTCTCCTGCAGAAATGGAGCAAAAGGCTAAAAGAATAATCGTAAGAGTTAACAAAAACTTCATTCTTTCTTTCTCCTTTCGCCGATTGCTAAAGAAAAAATAACTAAAATTACTGCAAAAAGCAGTGGAATCTGAAATCTTTCCAAAGGTCTTCTGGAGTTAGCCGATGAGTATTTTTCAGGGACTAAAGCATTTATTCTGGACTCAATTTCAGATAAACCATTATTAATAGCCGTCGATCTGACATACAAACCATCTGTGGTATCTGCCAATTCTTTCAAGTTCTTTTCATTGAGCTTTGTTTTAACAGGCTCTCCTTTAGCATCTTTTAAAAGTATGTCGTTGCCTTTTCCGTCTTTCATCTGGATAAAAGCCGGAATATTGGGATCCCCTATTCCGACCACTATTAACGGGATTTTGAGTTCTTTTATCTCTTCTATTACTGACACGCTATTACCCTGAAGTTCGTCGCCGTCTGTCACTAAAATAATTGCTTTGTAGCCGCCCTGAGCGGCCTTAAATGCCTTAATTGCAGTCTTGAGCGCCTTTTCAATATTTGTCCCGCCGACGGGAATAGATGTCGTATTTAACTCGGAAAGCATGCTGAATAAACTGCTTTTATCTTCTGTCAAAGGGCATTCCAGAAAAGCCGATCCGGCAAAAGCGATAATTCCGAATCTATCGCCTTTTGAAGATTCGATAAGCTCCTTAATCAACATTTTGGCATGCTCAAGCCTGGATGGCGGAACATCCTGCGAAAGCATGCTCTTTGAAGTATCAAGGGCTATTAAGACATCTCTTCCAGAACTCGTAAAAGGAAGAATTTCATATCCCCAGAATGGTCTTGCAGCAGCCACCACGGCAAAAATTAGAGACAGTGAAAGCAATATGTATTTTATCGTGCGTTTGTTTTGAGATAGGTTAATGAAATCAGCAGGATTTTTATCCCCGATAATTGCAGTAATTGCTTTCTTTCTTTTTGAGAGCGCAACAAAGAAGAAAATAATCAGGAGTGGTATAATCCAAACTAGGTTCCAGAGGATATTCGGGTTTATAAAATCCATAAACACATCAAAATTTATGCATTAATGCTGAACATTTAATGATAAGCTTCATTTTTATACCTGCAAAACCTTACAAAATCAAATTCAGTTTTCAAAAAAATTGATACTAGTTGATAAGTAGATATTTTAAAAGATTTTTAAATAAGCTGACAATAATTCAGAGAATTTGTGCAATACTAAAGTTACAATTTTCATAATTGATATCAAAATTAAAATCGTTTCAAAAAACTATAAACACCATATTCTATGATAATCAAGACTTTACTTGACAATGACCTTTACAAATTCACTATGCTTCAAACATTTCTTCACTACGAAGAGAAGACTCTGTCAAAGTATGAATTCAGGTGCAGAACGCCAAATATCGACTTCTCGCCTATTTTCGAAGAGATAAATCAGGAGATTGATCTTCTATGCTCTCTTCGATTTACCGAGGATGAGCTTGACTATCTTGGCAGTTTGCCTTTTATAAGACAGCCTTTTATCAAATTCTTAAGGTCTTTTAAGTTTGATCGCAAGTTTGTAACTACTTCTCTTGATGCGAAAGGACAATTGAGCATAGTTCTTGCAGGGCCAATCGTGAGCGTCACACTTTTTGAAGTCCCTATTCTTTCAATAGTCAGCGAACTCTACTCCAAGAAAACCATTCCTCCTGAAAAAGCCGCAATAGAGGGAGATAAACGCCTTGATAGCAAGATCCATGTCCTCCAGTCATCGCCTGAAGAAATCACCTTCATAGATTTCGGAACAAGGAGAAGATATTCTTTTGTCTGGCAGGATCATGTAATTGAAAGGCTGGTAAATTCCAGAATAAAAGGTTTTGTCGGGACAAGTAATGTGAGCCTTGCAAAGAAGCACAACATACCTCCTGTAGGAACCATGGCCCACGAATGGATAATGGCTCACGCAGGTGTAACAGATTTTAGAGAAAGCAATAAACTCGCTCTCAAAAGATGGCTGGAATTTTATCACGGCGACCTTGGAATAGCCCTGACAGACACCTACACGACCGACTCTTTCCTGTCTGATTTTGATAAAAATCTTACGGTCAGGTACGACGGCTTAAGACATGACTCCGGCGATTGGAAAGAGTGGGGAGAAAAAATCCTCCATCACTATGAAAAATTCGGAATAGACCCGCACAAGAAAAAGTTGATCTACAGCGATAGCTTAAACTTCGACCTTATAGCCAAAATCAACAATGAGTTTAAAGACAAAGCCAGCCTTCTCTATGGAATTGGAACAAATCTCACTAACGATATTGGATTCTTTCCGCTTCAAATAGTGATAAAAATGGTCGAATGCAATGGCAAACCTCTAATCAAAATCTCGGACGATGAAGGCAAGATTCTCTGCAATGACGAGGTATTCAAAAAGCAAGCCATGGAATACTTCAAAGGTAAACACTTTACTGACTGATAGTCTAATATAAATAACGCAAACACAATAATGGAGTTTTGAGATGCTCAATGTAAATGTTCCGCCTGAAAACCATGTGAAAGTGCTTGGTGATCAAGGCTGGATAGGCTTAATAGATATGATGGGGACAGAAGCTACGATGGTTAATGCCGCAAGAGTTTCATTCGGAAAGATTAAGGATACTATGGATGAAAAGGACATAGAGCTTCTCAAGTACCTGATAGAGAACAAACATACAAGCCCTCTGGAACATCTTGTATTTACATTCAGCGTCCATTGCCCGCTTTTCGTCAGAGGTCAGTGGCACAGGCATAGGACATGGTCATATAACGAAATCTCCAGAAGATATACCGAGTTTGATTTAACATTCTACACTCCTGCCCAGCTAAGAGAACAGTCAAAGAATAACCGCCAGGCATCCGTAGAAGGTTCGTTTGTCGAAGATGAAAAACTCAAAGGAATGATCGATAAACACAATCAGGATTCGCTTGCCCTTTATAATCATCTTCTATCCAAAGGAGTGTGCAGAGAACAGGCCCGCGGAGTTCTTACTCAAAATATGATGGTAACTTTCTGGGCTACGGTAGATTTGGCTAATCTCCTTCACTTCCTGGATCTTAGAGATCATCAGCACGCACAATGGGAAATCCGTGAATACGCTCAGGCTATAAAAACTCTTCTTGCGCCGCATTTGCCCAACCTCGCCAAATACCTCAAATGGTAAGAATGAATCTCAGATTTGGGATTTAGGTTTTTAAATCCCAAATCAGCAATCCGAAACCATAAATAATCTTAGTTTGTCAGGATCATTGTCGCTTCGATGGTCATTGCGCCATTTGGAGGCGGGGGAAATCTGGTTACTGAACTTAACATTCTTTTCACAGAATCATCCATGTCATCATAGCCGCTGAGCTTTATGATTTGATAGTTTGTCAGTCTCCCATCTGAATCAATCGATAGTTTAACAAGCACAGACGGCGGTTCTCCGCCAACGGCAAGTTTAGACGGCTGTTCCCAGCTGCTGTACAAATAAGATGATACTTGATCGTAGTATCCAAGTATCGCAGGATTACCCTGAAAAGCAGAATTATTGGTAGATGAAGCCGAACTGAATTTCACACTGCTCAGACTCTGTTTTAGATTATTTGCAATGGAATTGGCATCAATGGGTTTAAAGTTTTTCTGCGGAGTTGTTGTTGCTTTTGATGGCTTGGTAACTACTTCAGTTGACTTTGTAATCTGGCTTACATCAAGAGTTTTTGTTACTTTTTTAACAGGTACCTTCGTAACAGCTTTGGTATCTTTAGGTTTTGGCGGCGTGGGTTGTTTGGCCGAGGCTTGCTTAGGCTGGGACTGGGGAGCCGGGCTTGACTGTGAGGCTTCCATTGCCTCAAAAGCTGATGAACTTATCAGATTTACCGCGATAGCCGAAGGAGCCATATTCCAGAAATAATTCTGGATAAAGAAGCTCAAATACATCACAGTAATAAGCGCAAAATGAGCTCCTGCAACTACAAAAAATAGTTTCTTCCTAGAGGATTTATCGAGTTCCAAAGCCTGATTGAATCTTAAATACATAATTGCCAGATAAAAGTAGAGGACATTTTGAGTTCGACTATTTTATACTACTGCAAAGAGAATTTTTCCATCTTAAATTCGATTCGAGCCCTCAATTTCCTCATTGTAGAGGAGAGCTCCGCCTATGACAGCTCCAGGAATAAATATGACAGCAGAAAATGGTATAAAGAGTATCAGGTACATAATAAGCCCGAAACCAAGCACCCCTATTCGATTACCTGAAAGTTTTTTCTTAAATTCCTTCTTGTCTAGCATTCTGTGCTCTGCAGAAAAAATTATAAAGGAAAGCCCGATGAAATAGGATCCAACAAGCATACCGGGGAGAAAACCGACAATCGGAATAATAAAGTTAAGCGGGAACAGGAGAACAGCCCAAAAAATAGTCAGAAGATTTAAGCGGATACCGTTTTTTATTGAGATGTAGCATGATTTGGCAAAAGAACTTATGCCAGATGAGCCTGGAGCAAAACCAAAGAAATCCTTTTCTATCGCCTGCGAAAGACCATCGAGATATGGAGCTGAAATAGCAAAAAAAATAGTATTGAAGAGAAGCACTGAAATCACCAGAAGCGTCAATGAGATAATTATTTTGATTATGTACTCAAAAAAGTGATAGAGGAAAGAAAGGAATCCTGATGTCGTATGAGCAGGGAACCAGGAGTTTACCCACGGAAAGAAAAAATAGAAAAGTATGTACAAAATGAATGCGTACAGTAGTAAATTCAGAAG
>JBAXXY010000020.1:0-25091 GCA_037127655.1 Lentisphaerota bacterium | reverse complement strand
GTAGATAATTACACTCACCCATATAAGAGCAAAGCTAACTAATGTGACTGTTGAAAAATATTCCTTGTATAAAAATACGCCTTATTAGCTTAATTATATGGTAACTGGACAATTTTATATCTTTTCTATCAAACTCTTCTTGTCAAAACCATTCTTTTCAGTATTTTTCTATGCACGAACAACAAATACAAACCCTCATAAACCTCCTTCTATAACACATCTGAAGAGGCCTTAAAGGACTGCCAATAATAAATGAAAACTATTGAATTCGTTCAGGTCGCATTCTTTTTCATCGTGGTTATTATTATGACGCCTTTGCTTGGCTCTTATATGGCCAAAGTTCTCGAAGGTAAAAAACATTTACTGTCCATAGTTACAGAACCAATTGAGAAAGTTTTTTACCGTTTTTCAGGTATTAATCCTTCTTCTGAAATGAGCTGGACCCAGTATTTGTGGGCTCTGCTCATCTTTAACTTTTTGGGATTCATCGCACTTCTTGCCCTTCAACTTCTTCAAAGTAATCTTCCGTTTAATCCGCAAAATTTTCCAGATGTCCCTTTTTGGCTGGCTCTTAATACGGCTGTAAGTTTTGTTACGAATACCAACTGGCAGGCTTATTCAGGCGAAGCGACACTGAGCTATCTTGTCCAGATGCTCGGGCTGACAGTGCAGAACTTCCTCAGCGCCGCGACTGGAATAGCCGTATTAGCAGCGCTTGCGCGCGGACTTGCCCGAAAAAATGCATCAACCGTCGGTAACTTCTGGGCAGATATGACCAGGGCTACGCTATGCATACTTATACCTTTAGCGATAATTCTTTCTATTCTACTTGTAAGCCAAGGCGTTGTGCAGACTTTCTCTAGTTACGCTAATGCAGTAACTCTTGAAGGCAAAGAACAGGTAATTCCCCTTGGCCCGGCTGCCTCGCAAATAGCCATAAAACAGCTTGGGACTAATGGCGGAGGCTTTTTTGGAGTAAACAGCGCTCATCCATTTGAGAACCCAACACCATTCTCAAATTTTCTTGAATTGCTGGCGATTATTCTTATCCCGGCAGCTCTTACATATACATTCGGCAGGCTCATCGGAAATCGCAGACATGCCTGGTGTCTTTTTGCAGTAATGATGATTATTCTAATCGCATCTTTCAGTGTGTCATGGTACTCTGAAACTTTGACTAATCCAGCGGTAAACTCTCATGTATGGATGGAGGGTAAAGAAACTCGTTTAGGGGTTATGAACAGCGTCTTATGGGCTAATGTTACTACAGTCGCGTCAAACGGTTCAGTTAATGCCATGCACGATAGTTTAACACCTCTTGCAGGCATGATGGCGCTATTTAACATGATGCTTGGTGAAATCATATTTGGTGGAGTAGGAACAGGAATTTATACAATAATCTTATATGTGCTTCTGACAGTTTTTCTTGCCGGGCTCATGGTTGGCCGAACGCCAGAGTACCTCGGCAAAAAAATAGAAGCTCGTGAAATGGTATGGGCGCTGATTGGTATCCTTCTTCCTGGAATCATACTAGCAATGGGATCTGCAATAGCATGCGTTACCGAGTCGGGGCTTTCTAGCCTAGGTAACTCCGGCCCTCATGGCTTGACGGAGATTCTTTACGCTTTTACTTCTGCGGCGGAAAATAACGGCAGCGCCTTTGCGGGACTCAACGCCAATACACCTTTTTACAATATTCTTTTATCTATAGCCATGTTTTTGGGCCGATTTGGAGTAATTATTCCTGTACTGGCTATATGTGGTTCACTTGTCAGAAAAAAAATATCTGCCCCATCGCAAGGCACTTTTCCGACTAATGGTTTATCTTTCATAATTCTTCTGATTTCGGTCATATTGATCGTTGGAGCTTTGACCTTCTTCCCTATGTTGGCTCTGGGACCTATTATGGAACATTTCCTAATGCTTGACGGGAGGACTTTTTGATTTCCATGAAAAATAAATATACAAAACAATCTGATTTAAAACTACATAAAGCAGCAAGAAGCAGATTAAGAGCAAGAAAGATTAACAAATCTTTCTTCAATCCCGCTCTAATGAAACAAGCTTTTATAGATGCCTTTTTGAAATTGAACCCGATGGAACAGAGAAAGAACCTGGTAATGTCTATTGTGTGGATCGGTTCAGTAGTCTGCACTATATCCCTTATTGCCGGTTTCTCCTTCTTCAAACTCCAGATAGTACTGTGGCTCTGGTTCACCGTGTATTTTGCAAATCTTGCCGAATCCATTGCCGAAGGGGGTGGAAAGGCTAAAGCTTTGGCATTACGAAAAATGCGAACAAATGCCTCAGCAAGAAAGCTTCATGAAAATAAGGAGATTCAGGTATTAGCCGCGGATCTTAAAATAGATGACCTGGTAGTCTGCGAAACTGGAGACATAATACCGTCCGATGGCGAAGTAATAGAAGGAATAGCAACGGTAGATGAATCAGCCATCACAGGAGAATCCGCTCCGGTTATCAGAGAAAGCGGAGGGGATAGAAGCGCTGTTACAGGTGGTACGCGAGTCATCAGCGATAAAATCATAGTCCGTATAACGACTGAACAGGGCAAAACATTTTTGGATAAGATGATTCAACTCATCGAAGGGGCGCGCAGGCAGAAAACACCAAATGAGATAGCTCTGAATATAGTACTTGTCAGCCTTACTATCATTTTTATTATCGTAGTAGCGACACTAAAATGTTTTGCCATTTACAGTGAAAATGCCGCCGGACAGCCTGACGGCGTAAATATGTCTCTGGTTATTATGGTATCTCTTATAGTCTGTCTTATACCGACTACTATCGGTGGATTGCTCAGCGCCATCGGAATTGGCGGAATAAGCCGCCTCCTTAAAAACAATGTTCTTGCCATGAGCGGCAGAGCAGTAGAAGCAGCCGGAGATATTGATGTACTTCTCCTTGATAAAACAGGTACCATTACACTTGGGAACAGAGTTGCTACTCAATTTATTCCCGCTCCAGGTTTCTCTGAAATAGCTATCGCCGATGCTGCTCAGCTAGCTTCTCTGGCCGATGAAACACCAGAAGGTCGTTCTATCGTGATACTGGCAAAGGAAAAGTTTGAATTAAGAAGCCGCGATGTAGCCGAACCTCACGCTAAATTTATTTCTTTTACTGCGCAAACCAGGATGAGCGGAATGGATTACATTGATTCCAAAGACCATGTCACGAAAAGTATCCGAAAAGGAGCTTCCGAAGCTGTCCGTTTATTTGTTGAATCTAAAGGCGGCTTTTACCCGTCAGAAGTAAAATCAGCTGTAGAAAATATTTCGCGAAGTGGCGGCACTCCGCTGGTGGTGGCAGAAGACAATAAAATCATCGGGGTAATTCATTTGAAGGATGTTGTAAAAGGAGGAATAAAGGAACGCTTCCAACGCCTCAGAAAAATGGGAATACGCACAGTAATGGTTACAGGAGATAACCCTCTGACGGCAGCTTCTATAGCAGCTGAAGCAGGAGTTGATGATTTTATGGCTGAAGCTAAACCTGAAGACAAACTCGGAAGAATCAAAACAGAACAAGAGGGCGGCAGACTAGTAGCAATGATCGGCGACGGCACCAATGACGCTCCTGCCTTAGCACAGGCTGATGTCGGAGTAGCTATGAACAGCGGCACTCAGGCCGCACGGGAAGCCGGAAATATGATTGACCTTGACAGCAACCCCACAAAACTCCTCGAGATTGTAGAAATCGGCAAACAGATCCTTATGACCCGCGGCTCTTTGACTACCTTCAGCATATCCAATGATGTAGCCAAGTATTTTGCCATTCTTCCTGCGATGTTTTCTGCCTTGTATGCTCTGCATCCCGGCGGATTGGGTCCTTTGGCAAAACTCAATATTATGAACCTTCATTCTCCGGAGAGTTCTATCCTGAGCGCCGTTATTTTTAATGCCTTGATTATTATTGCACTCATACCGCTTGCTCTTAAGGGAGTAAAATACCGTCCGCTCGGAGCTGCCACTATTCTCAGGAGAAATCTTCTGATTTACGGCCTTGGCGGGCTCATTACACCTTTTATCGGGATTAAAATCATTGATCTTATACTTGTAACTTTAAAACTGGTTTAAGGAAGTTGGAGGTTTTATGAAAATTGTTTTACAGGCAATATGTTTATTTCTATTAATGATGATTTTAACGGGAGTAATTTATCCACTAGTAATAACGGGTATATCAAAAGGAATTTTTTCTTATAAAGCAAATGGAAGCTTACTAGAGAAGGACGGTAAAATTACCGGTTCAGAACTAATTGCCCAGAAGTTTGATAGCAATAGCTATTTCTGGTCCCGCCCCTCAGCAACTGACTTCCAAACACTTCCCTCATGTGCAAGCAATGCCGGGCCAACCAGCAAGGCCCTGAGAGAAACAATCAAAGCGCGAGCTGATTTTCTGCTGAAAGAGTCATCACTCCCATCAAGTGCCGATGTACCGGAGGATTTACTCTTTGCCTCCGGCAGCGGGCTGGATCCGCATATTTCACCTGAGGCAGCTTTGTTTCAGATGAAAAGAGTGGCAAAATACAGAAACTATGATGACACTATGCGGGGGGAATTGGATATGATGGTTCAGAACAGCATAGAATACCCACAGTTTGGCTTTCTGGGTGAACCAAGAGTAAATGTTCTTTTGCTCAATATCAGCTTAGATAATATTAAGTAGCTATTTATCAAGCCTTAATAGTAATTGTTAAGCAATTATAAATTTCAAAATGGAATCCTTATGGACGACAGACCAAACCCGGATAAACTCCTTGCCGAATTGAAAAATGAAAACGCAGTTGGGCAATCAAAACTAAAAGTCTTTCTCGGAATGTGTCCCGGTGTCGGCAAAACCTATGCCATGCTCCAGGTTGCCAGACAGCTACTCAAAGAAGGCGTTGATGTCGTTGTCGGTTTGGTGGAAACTCACGGCAGAACTGAAACCGAAGCCTTGCTCGAAGGACTAGAAATTATCCCTCGAAAGAATATATCTTATCGTGGTGTTAAACTAGAGGAAATGGACATTGATGCCATTCTGGCAAGGCGCCCTTGGGCTGTAATGGTGGATGAACTTCCTCATACCAATGTTCCCGGAAGCCGACACCCTAAACGCTATCAGGATGTGATGGAACTGCTTGACGCTGGCATTTCGGTTTACACCACTCTTAATATTCAACATATTGAAAGCAGGGTAGATATCATCCGTCAAATTACTGGCGCGACAGTGCATGAAAGAGTACCGGATTCCATTCTTGATCTTGCAGATGAAATCAAATTGATAGATTTAACTCCAGAAGAACTCAAGATTCGTCTTGAAGATGGAAAGGTTTACCTTGGCGATCGCGCGGCAAATGCCGCTGTGAATTTCTTCAAACCTGAAAACCTTGCTGCCCTCCGAGAGATGGCTTTACGCTTTACTGCCGAGAGAGCTGACCAGGATCTGCGCGATGTGATGAAAGAACGCAAAATAAGCGGTCCCTGGAAGTCTACTGAAAGACTGCTAGTTGGTATTGGCCCGAGCCCTTCATCTGAAAGCCTGGTCCGTTGGACTCGCCGCATGGCTGATACAATGAATTGCGCCTGGATTGCAGTATATATAGAATCTGATCTCCCACTGGAGTCTGACGCCAAGGAAAGAGTGACTCATCATCTCTCTCTTGCCAGACAATTGGGGGCTGAAATAATTATTACTTCGGGGTTCGATATAAGCGAAACTCTGGTAAGAGTAGCCAAAGAACAAAATGCCACACAGATCGTAATAGGAAAACCTCTCAATTATAGCTGGTGGAGCTGGTTGAAGGGAAAATATTTCGTTGACCGCCTGATGAGCAAGAGCGAATATATAGATATTTACATAGTTCAAGCGGAGAAGAAAAGCCATAGGAAAGGTAAACCAGAAAATTTCCGGCAGATAGTTTTTCCAAGCAACGAATATTTAGTAGCAGGATTATCTACTGTTATTCTTACTGTATTCTCCTTATTTTTAGTCCGCTTCACTGGATACTCGACAATAGCATTGCTGTATCTACTGCTCGTAGTGGGATTGGGTTTAAAGCTTAGCCGCTGGCCGGTAATTGCTACTGCTGCTGCTAGCGCATTCCTCTGGAACTTCCTGTTTGTACCGCCAATTTTTACATTGCGAATTAGAAACCTTGATGATTCTATCATGTTTGTGACATTTTTTTTAGTCGCTTTAGCAATGGGCAACCTTACAAGCCGTCTGCGTTTGAAAGAAATTACAGAACACAAAAGGGAAAAGCGTATTGAAGCTCTTTATGAACTAGCAAGGCAGGCTACTTTAGCTGAAGATATAAACAGCGGACTTGAAGCGGCATTGCGCCTTATCGAATCAACTTTGAATGTACATGCCTCCCTGTACCTGAGACTTCCAAATCATGGACTCTCCACTGTTTCGCACCCGGCAAGCTCATTCCCTCTTTCAGAAAAAGAAAGAAGTGTAGCTGATTGGGCTTTTAATCATAAAAAAAATGCCGGAAAGTTTACTGATACTTTACCGGATTCGGAAGCTTTGCACCTGCCTTTGCAAGCTAGAATAGCAGTCATGGGCGTCCTTTCTATCCGCCATAATACTGACAAAACATTTGACATGGCAGAATATGAACTTCTCGAGGCATTTTCAGGTTTGGTAGCATCAATCCTGGAAAAAGACCATCTGATTCAGGCAATAAAATACGCTGAAGTATATGAGGCATCCAAACGAGTCAGGCAGGCTCTGCTAGATAGCGTTTCCATGGAACTTAAAACCCCTCTTGGAGCCATAAGCGAAGGTATGAAAGAGCTTCTTCTTAAAGCCAAAGATAATGTAAATCTAGAAACTGTTCATGACATCAACATCGCTTTGCGCCGTCTAAACAGCGCTATAAATAACCTTCTAAATATGAGCCGCATACAGGCAGGAATCGAAATAAAACCAGAATGGTGCGATATATCCGGCATGGTAAAAAACGCCTTGGAATTAACTCAGGATACCATTAAAGGGCATGTCCTTGCAATAGAAATAGACAACAATCTTCCATCTGTAAAACTAGACCAGTCACTAATAGTGCAATGCATCTATCACTTACTTGCCAATGCCGCAAGATGGACAAAACAGGGAAAGACTATCACCATACGAGCTAAGATAAGAGACCATAAATTATTTCTGTATGTTCTTGACGAAGGACCTGGTATCAAACAATCGGATATTAACCGTATTTTTGATAAGTTCTACCGCTCTCATGATAATAATACCGACGGAATCGGGCTGGGTCTTTCAATAGTGGATGGGTTTGTCCGTGCGCATGGAGGTACAGTCTCTGTGAAAAACCGCTACGAAGGTGGCGCCGAATTTGAGATGGCAATCCCTGTGGAAATAAAATAGAAATTACACTAAAAACAATATCTTTAGCAAAAGATATCCATGGCAGGAACGCATCAAAATTTACTTCTTAAATAGAATAACGCTTATTACGCCTTATTAGCTTAATTATATAGCAACGGGACAATTTATATCTTTTCTATCAAACTCTTCTTGTCAAAACCATTCTTTTCACTATTTTTCTATGCACGAACAACAAATACAAACTATCATAAAAAGAGGTAATAGTTTATGAGTGAAATATCAAAACTCCTTGATCTGCTATCAGATAGAATGGACAAAGCTGTTGAACACATGAAACATGAATTCGCCTCAGTAAGAACTGGAAAAGCATCCCCTGCTCTAGTAGAAAATATCGCTATTGAGTATTATGGGACTACTGTTCGACTCAGAGAAATGGCAAGCATAACTGCCCCTGAAGCAAGAATGTTGGTAGTTCAACCTTACGACCCAAGCTCTACAGGAACTATTGAAAAAGCTATTCGCGCCTCTAACATCGGTATCAATCCGGTTAATGATGGCAAAATTCTTAGACTCCCTGTCCCGGAACTTAGCCAGGAAAGAAGAGCTAGTCTTACTAAACAGGTTTCAGCAAAGGCAGAGGAAACAAGAGTAATTGTTAGAAATTTCAGAAGAGAAGCCAATGATCTTGCCAAGAAAGCGCAGAAAGCAAGCCAAATAACAGAAGACGAACTTACAGTAATGCTGGCCGATATACAGGAACTTACCGATAGCAGTATTGTTGAAATAGATAAATCCCTGATTTCAAAAGAAAAAGAATTGATGCAGGTATAAACGGTTTTAGGTTCAAAATTTTAAGTGTTAGTGTTAAGTTTTGAATTATTCGAAACTTAGCACTTTTTTATGTAAGCGAACTAATCCCTTTGTAGAATCTGTCTATTGCTTCCTTGAACTTATCACCTGTTACCGCGCCGAAACCCAACCGCAAGTAGCATCCATTATCTGAACCGAAGGCGCTCCCTGGTATTACTGCTACCTTATAATCTTCTACGAGTCTCTTTACAAGCGCAATCGGTTCCAGATCGCAGTTGACTTTCAGATAGAAATAGATAGCACCGTCAGGCTCTTTGAACTCGACTTTATTGCCAAGAGACCGGAGAGATTCCAAAGCAAGTTTTCGATTCTGATCAAGAATTTTTAGGAAGTCCATGCAATAAGACTTTCCCTCTTCAAGAGCGTAAGATGCGGCATACTGAGCTAGCACATTTGGGCAGATGGCATTCGTGTCCTGTATCTTCTTTAATGAACTTACAAGGGCATCTGGCATAACTGTATAACCTATCCTCCATCCGGCCATTCCATAAGATTTTGACATTGAGAAAAGCGAAATTGTATAAGGTTCTGAACCTTCAATAGAACCGGAAGAAAAATGTTTTCTGTCGTTATAAACAAAGTATTCATAAGCTTCGTCAGATATGTGATAAATCTCATGCTCTCTGCAAAGAGTATTTATTTTCCGCAAGAACTCTTCGCTGTAAACTTCTCCTGTCGGATTATTCGGCGAAATTATAACTATTGCTCTCGCCTTTGGGGTTATTGCCGATTCAATTCTTTTATAAACAAGATCTTCTGTTCCGAAAGAATCAACAATTACAGGATTGCAGCTGAACATCCTGATCGCCATTTCGTAATTAAAGTAGTAAGGCGAGAGAATAATAACCTCATCTCCATAATCCACAATTGATTGCAGCACATTGAAGAAAGCCATATTAGCCCCGGAGCTTACAAGGATAGAATTCCGTCCTTCCTTAATGGAAATTGAATTATCTTTCCTGAGTTTTTCCTTGATCTTATCGAGCAGAAGAGGAATTCCTCCCACAGGACTGTAAAGATTTATTGATGAAGATGAAAGATCTAGCTTTGCAATATCTAAAAAGACTTTTGACGGGGGCGGATAAAATACCACGCCCTGCCCCAGGGAAATTGTTCCAGGGTTGTCGGCAACGAGCTTCCCTACCACCGGAATGACAGGATCTTGTATCGAAGATATTTTTGCAGAAACTTTCATTGTTGTTCTCTGAAATTTCAATTAATTAAATGTCAGCAATTATATCTCATTGGAATGCTCAAAACCCTTTATATAGCAATTTTTATGTTTTTTTATTAATGCTTCTTGAAAATTAATGTTCGCGTGTGCATTTGTATAGCGTTTTAATAAAAACCTTCAACCAAGGCAGATATATGGGTGGCTTAAATATTAAAGATATAGCTAAGATTGCAGGTGTTTCCCATACGACTGTATCAAGAGTGATGAATGACAGCCCTCTTATCAGCGACAAAACAAAGGCTGTCATCAGAGAGCTTGCTCAAAAGCATGGGTACACTCCAAATAGTTTCGCTAAGAGTTTGGCTCTCAATAGGTCATTCAATATCGGACTTTTCTTTTCGAGCATCAATTCGGGAGTGACATCAAACTATTATTTTGAAATAGTCACCAATATAAAAAAAGAGATTGTCAAAAAGTATAACCTTATTGCGCATGGTATAGATGAGTTCGACGACAATTTCACGGCAGTAAATACTAGAAACTACGACGGCATCTTGCTAGTAAGCCAGAACAGGAGCGATGATTCTTTCATTAAGTATCTTATTGACAGCAAAATACCTTTAGCCGTAATAAATAGAAATATTTCCAAATTCGATGTTGATTGCTTCTTTTCTGACGAAAGAGAAGTCGTTAAAAATGTTATAAATCTGTTAATAAAGAACAACCATAAAAGAATCGCTATTCTCAAAGGAACTTCTGACGCTATATCTACCGAAGAAAGATATTCAGGATATACTGACGCTATTGCTTCAGCATTTGGCGTGATTGAGAAAGAACTAGTTATTGATGGTAATTATTCTATTGAATCAGGATATGAGGCTGGAAAAATGCTTCTTAATATCAAAAATAGACCAACTGCGATTTTCTGCTCCAATGATTTTATGGCCATAGGATTATATAAGGCTATGAATGAAGCTGGCATCAGAATACCTGAGGATATTGCCGTGGCAGGTTTCGACGCGACTGAGATTTCAGAATATATGAATCCTGCCCTGACAACTATTAAACGACCTGTAGGAGAAATAGTCAGAGAAGCCGCAAAAAGACTTACCGCCAGGATTGAAGACAAGAACTTTTCAGAAAAGACTCTGATTAAATCCTTTAAATCAACAATCATTAAAAGATTTTCTATATCAAAATTAAAATATTAATTAATTTGTGAGGTAATTATGAAGTACGGATGGAGATGGTTTGGACCCAATGATCCAGTCAAAATTCAGGATGTGATGCAGGTGGGCGCAAAAGAAATTGTTACTGCTCTTCATCATGTTCCGAATGGTACAGTCTGGAGCATTGATGAAATCAAGAAGAGACAACATGAAGTCGAATGGGATTCTATTAACAACAGAGACACAAATCTGAAATGGTCAATAGTCGAGAGTGTCCCTGTTCATGAAGACATAAAGAAACAGAAAGGCAATTACAAACAATATATAGAAAACTATAAGCAAAGCCTGATTAATCTCAGCTCATGCGGCATCAAGTTGGTCATCTATAATTTTATGCCCGTAATTGACTGGACAAGAACGAACCTTGAATACGAACTTCCAAACGGCGCAAAAGCCCTCAGATTTGATGAAGATGAATTTGCCGCGTTTGACCTCTTCATTCTAAAGCGTCGAAATGCCGAAAATGATTATACTGATGAAGAAAAAAAGAGAGCTAAACTCTTCTTTGACAATATGAATGACAAGGCAAAAGAAAAGCTTACCAAAACCATTATCGCAGGTCTCCCGGGCGCTGAAGAAAGTTTCACTATTGAACAATTCAATGAAGTGCTTAATGAGTATAAAGATATCGATGCAAACAAACTCAGGGCAAATCTTATATATTTCCTGAAAGAAATTATGCCTACAGCTGAGAAAGCAGGCGTAAAAATGGCTATCCATCCTGATGATCCCCCAAGACCAATGTTTGGATTACCAAGAGTCATGAGCAACATGAAAGACATGGAGATTTTGCTTAGCGAAGTTAATAGCAAATCATGCGGGCTGAATATCTGCGCAGGCTCTCTCGGAGTTAATGCCGATAATGACATACCAGCCATGATCAGGCGCTTTGGAAATAGAGTCTATTTCGTTCATCTGCGCTCAGTTAAGAGAGAAGGAAAAACCTTTTATGAAGACGAACACATAGCTGGAAGCGTAGATCTTGTAGAAGTCATCAAATCTGTTTTGGAAGTCGAAAAGGCAAACAATGTTGAAATTCCAATCAGACCTGACCATGGCCACCAGATGCTTGATGACCTTTGCAAAAAAACCAATCCGGGATATTCCTGCATAGGCAGGATGAAAGGTTTGGCTGAAATCAAAGGCATTGCAACTGCACTTAAAAGTATGATGAATTAACATAAGGAAAAATATCATGAAACTTCCATTCAATATAGATTTAAAAGATAAAGTATCAGTAGTAACAGGCGGCGGCGGAGTACTCGGTGAAATGATGGCTGAAGCTCTTGCTTCGTGCGGTTCAAAAGTCGCAATTCTCGACCTCAATAAAGACGCAGCTGACAAAGCCGCAAAAAAACTTACAGATAAAGGACTTATCGCAAAAGGTTTTAAGGCAGATGTTTTGAGTTTGGAAAGCGTTAAACAGGCCAATGAAGAAATAGTCGCCGCCTTTGGGAAATGTGATATTCTTATTAATGGCGCTGGCGGAAACCATCCAAAAGGAACAACAAGCAAGGAATACCTTTACCCTGAAGACCTTACTTCCGAAAAAGAAATAACCACTTTCTTCAATCTCGATTCTGAAAGCATCAAGTTTGTATTCAATCTCAACTTTATTGGCACGCTTATCCCAACACAGATCTTTGCAAGAGGAATGGTTGGTTCAGATAAGCATCCTGTCATCATTAACATCTCATCCATGAATGCTTTCTGCCCACTGACCAAAATTCCGGCATACAGCGGAGCCAAAGCGGCAGTAAGTAATTTTACCCAATGGCTTGCAGTCCACTTCTCTAAGGTCGGGATCAGAGTTAACGCAATCGCTCCCGGATTCTTTGTTACAAACCAGAACTACAAGCTTCTGCATAACGAAGATGGTTCATTTACTGAGAGAGCTAACAAGATCGTTTCGCACACTCCTATGGGAAGATTCGGCGAAGCTGAAGAACTTATCGGCACGCTCTTGTGGCTTGTAAGCAATGAAGGTTCAGGATTCGTAAATGGCGTAGTAATACCTGTTGATGGCGGTTTTAACGCATACTCAGGCGTTTAATTAAAGATAAAATAATATTATAAATAAAGGTAAATGATTATGAGCTCTGAACAAAAAAGGAAGATGACTTTTTGGTCAATGGTAGCATACGGTTCAGGAGATATATTCGGAGGCGGAACTCCTACAACTGTAGCCGCACTTTACACGCTATTTCTAACAACGGTGGCAGGAGTGCATCCCTTGACAGTCGGGATGATATTCCTGATAGTCAAGATAATGTCAGCTGTGGTAAATCCTGTAATCGGATACATTACTGACCATACCAGGTCAAGATGGGGGCGACGCAGAATCTATTTTTTATTTGGATGCATACCGTTCTTCGCCCTTCCATGGATAATGCTTAACTTCGATTCTCAGTTAGCTAAAACCCTCTGGTACGGAGGTACTTTCATTATTTATAACATCTGCTGGTCGATAGTATCAGTGCCATACTACAGCATCCTTGCCGATATGACTTCAGACTACACTGAGCGCTCAAAAGCTACTGGCATGAGAATGTTTTTCTCAAAACTGGGAACTCTTATAGGCACATGGGTTCCGCTCACGATTGTCGGAATGTTCACAGTTAAAAGCCAAGGATACATGGTAATGGGTATAGTCGTAGGCCTTATCTATGCAGTTCCATGGTTTATCTGTTTTCTCTTCACATGGGAAAGAGAGGATATAGTTATTGAAAAGACACATGGAGTTTTTACCGAGATGATAAATCTCTATAAAAACTTCCTTTCTACTCTCAGGAATTCCTCTTTCAGAAAACATCTTCTTATGTATCTCGGAGCTCTAACGACCTTTGACATATTTATGGCTGTATTTATCCTTTCAGTAACTATTACGATGGGGAAAACGCTCAACTTCGCAAGAGATGTTTTGGCGACTGTGCAAGTCTGCCAGTTCATAGGCCTCCCGCTTATCACATGGCTTTGCTGTAAATACAGTAATTCCACAGGATATGTAATAACTGCAGTTTTTCTTGCTCTATCAATAGTAGCTTTTGGCATGATGCCCAATGATGCTACATACCTTCAAATGAGCATAGTAGGCCTTTTCACAGGCATGGGTATTGCCGGGACAGTTATGTCTGCCTGGAACAATCTTCCATTTATCGCGGATGTAGATGAAATAATCACCACCAAGCGCCGTGAAGGCATTTATGCCGGATTTCAGGCATTTACAAGACAGGTCTGCCAAGGACTTGGCATGCTCATGATCAATCTTACCTTATCCTACATAGGATTCGTGGCAGGCACAGGCGAACAGTCTGAAGCGACAAGAGAAGGAATTCGTCACTTTATGATGATAGCACCTCCAATTATCCTTCTGATAGGTATTCTTGGAGCAATTTTCTTTAAGATAAATAAACAGAACCATGCAATTCTCATGGGCGAGATTCATCGTTTGAAAGATGGTGGCTCAAAAACGAATGTCCAACCTAAGGTGAAGAAGGTCGTTGAATCCCTGACAGGCATCAAATATGACAATCTCTGGAAAGCAGATTTAGTAAAATAAGGAGTTTTAATCTTATGGAAATAACGAAAAAAGTTCTCAGTATAAAAGAAGAAAATGGTTACTTCAGTATCATCACTGATGGTCCGGAAATAAGACTCTTTTTCATGACTGATGACATAGTCAGAATCAGGGCTTCATTTGATAAAAAATTCCTCGAGGAGTCATATACGCTTGCCATGACAGCTTGGGAAGACAGACTAGACTCCGTCCTCGGCGATCTCAGGAAGAGGATCAGCCCTGTTAGACCTTCAATTAATGAATCTCTGGAGTTCTGCGAATTCAAAACTGCATCTCTCACAATCAAGATAAATAAACTCAACTACCACATAGGAATATTCAATTCTGACGGAGTAAGGATTTACAGCGATATTCCTGGAAGAGCCTTCAAGAAAGATCGTCAGGGAAGAGTTTATCATTACAGCGCAATAGACCAGCAGAATGACTGCTTTTACGGTTTTGGAGAGGCTCCAGGACCTATCAATAAGAGCCACAGAGTCGTAAGGCAAGCTCCAAGAGATTCATTAGGATATGATGCAGAGCTTACTACTCCTCTCTACAAGCACATCCCGTTTTACATTAAAATCAATAGAGAAAATAAGCATGCCGTTGGGATGTTCTACAATAACTCCTATGAGTCGCTTTTTGATATGGGCTGTGAAAGAAGCGGTTACTGGCCGCGATATTCATACTTTTGCGCTGATGGCGGCGATATAGACCTATTTTTCATCAATGGTCCAGATTTCAGCAAAGTCGTCGAAAGATACACTGACCTGACCGGAAAAACAGCTCTTTGCCCGATGGAAGGAATGGGCTATTTAGGTTCAACCATGTATTATGTTGAGTTGCCAAAGAACTGCGATGATGAGATTATCAGCTTCATAGATAAGAATATTCAGGAAAGAATTCCTATTGATAACTTTCATCTATCTTCAGGTTATACTGTGGATGAAAAGAATGGCAAGAGAAATGTCTTCACCTGGAACAAGACCAGATTTAGCAACCCTCCTTCATTTTTCCAGAGGATGGAAGAAAGAGGCGTATCGGTTTCACCAAATGTTAAACCCGGCGTACTTCTCTTAAACCCTAATTACAAGGACTTTGATCAGAAGAATGCTTTCGTCATGAATCCTGACAAAAAAGGTTCCTATGTGGATCAATGGTGGGGCGGACCAGGTTCATTCGTTGACTTTACCAATCCTGAAGGCAGAAAGATTTGGAAGAATTTCCTCAAGACGCAACTTATCGAAATGGGAACTACTTCTATATGGAATGATAACTGCGAATACGATTCACTTGATGACAGGGAAGCTTCATGCGATTTCGATGGAAAGGGCGGTATAATTGACGAGCTCAAACCCATCCAATCTCTCATCATGGCTCATGTCGCCAGAGAAGCAATTCATGAATCCAAGCCCGGCATCAGACCATACATTGTAAACCGTTCAGGATATGCCGGCATCCAGAAATACGCTTCCACATGGGCAGGTGATAATTTCACATCCTGGAAAACCCTCAAGAACAATATCGCAACAGTCCTTGGAATGGGTCTTTCAGGCGTAGCAAATAATGGATGCGACATCGGCGGTTTCTGGGGATCTTCACCTGATGCTGAACTCTTTGTCAGATGGGTGCAAAATGGCATATTCCAGCCAAGATTTTCAATCCACTCATGCAATACAAATAATACTGTCACAGAACCTTGGATGTTTTCAGAGCATAAGAAATTTATTATAGATGCCATAAAATTCAGATACTCGCTTATGCCGTATCTGTATTCCCTCCTTTACGAAGCGCATACTAAGGGAACACCGATACTCAGACCTCTATTCTATGAGTTCCAGAAAGATCTTAACTGCTACAATGAAAGCGAATCTTTCATGCTAGGTTCATATCTTCTTGTAGCAAATGTCTTAGAGCCGGGACAGACAGTCAGAAAGGTTTATCTCCCTGAAGGTTCAGACTGGTATTACTGGACGGACAGAAAGAAATTCAAGGGCGGACAGACGGTCGAAGTCCCACTTGATATCAGCACGATTCCTATGTTCATAAGAGACAATGCTATCATTCCTACAGTCAATAACTTCACTAGCATCAACAAGCAGAAAATTGATAATCTTAACATAATCATACCATCAGACAAAGATTCCGAATTCACTCTCTTTGAGGATGACGGGAAGACTTATGGTTACATGAATGGAGATTTCCTTAAAACAAAGCTCAGCGTTCAAGGCGGAGAGAAAGTATCAGTCTCATTCAACAAAGAAGGAAATTTCCAAACCAATGTGAAGAATATACTTTTAGAGGTCTTCAGAAGAGAAAAAGGTCCTTACTGGGTTACTATTAATGATAAAACTCTCAAACAGTATCTGCACAGAGATAAATGGGAAACGGCTGAAGAAGGATGGTACTACAGCCAGACAAGAGGTTCAGCTCTAATTAAATACAAGAATTTACCAGCTTCATACAATGTCGTCGTAAGCTTTGAAAAATTCGACCTTATAGGTATGTAATTAAGACAAATCAAAATATCAGGAGAAAAATTTATGTACAACTATGATTCATTTATTATGACGCTAATAGAAAACCAGATAGTTCCAGTGGTAGTAATAGACAACTATGAAGATGTTCTGCCTTTGGCCGACGCGTTACTAGAAAACAATTGCCGCATCATCGAAATCACGCTCAGGACAGCAAGAGCAATTGATTCAATCAAACTTCTTAAAGACAGAAACTATGATATCATAGTCGGAGCAGGAACTGTTTTGAACTCGGAAATGTTCAAGAAAGTAGAAGAAGCCGGAGTGGACTTCGTAGTTTCTCCAGGTACGACAGACGAACTTCTAAAATACGCTGCAACATCAAAAACTAACTACCTCCCCGGAGTTATGACATCAAGCGAGATTCTTAAAGTAAAAATGGCAGGATTCATTATCCAAAAATTCTTCCCTGCCTCATTAGCAGGAGGAATTGGCGGTTTAAAAACTTACGCGAGTGTTTACGGCGATGTAAAATTCTGCCCCACCGGCGGGGTTTCACCTGAAAATTACAAGGAATTTCTATCACTGCCGAATGTATGCGCAGTCGGAGGAACATGGATTGCTCCCAAAGATAAAATTGCTTCCCATGACTGGGAATCAATCCGTAAAAATCTAAAAGTCTTATTCCCGTAACTTCAAACTGTAAGCATCAATGAAAATAAATCTTAAAGTAACAAATCATAATAAGCAAGCTATAGAAGATAGATACTATTGGCAATCTAAATCTTATGAAGATAGATTAGATGCGTTGGAAAAACTCAGAATTGAAGCAGGAAAGTTTTTGTATGAATATCCAGGAAGATTTCAAAGAGTTATTAAAGTTACTGGAAAAGCACAGCGTTGATTACCTGATTGTTGGTGGATACGCTGTGGCTTTCCACGGTTACCCTAGATTTACCAAAGATATTGACATTTTCTTTGGATCTTCTGATGTCAATGTCCAAAAGATAATCAAAGCTCTTATAGAATTCGGGTTCAATGAAAAGGATTTGAACAAAGAATTATTTACCACTAAAGGCAATGTGCTCACTTTTGGAGTTGAACCAATAAGAGTTGACTTTATCAATGAAATAGACGGAGTTATTTTTGAAGAAGCAATTCCAAATAAAGTTAGAGGAAAATATGGAAATATTACGGTCTCTTTCCTTGGTAAAGAAGACTTGATAAAAAACAAGTTATCCACCAAAAGACTAAGAGACAAAGCTGATGTAGAAGAACTTCAATAATTTTTTATAAACAACAAGGAGAATATAGATATGAAAAAAGTTGTTACGCTCGGCGAAATAATGCTCAGGCTCTCAAGCCCCGGTTATACAAGGTTCGTACAGTCAAATTCTTTTGATGCCTGCTACGGCGGCGGTGAAGCCAATGTGGCAGTCGCTCTTGCCCAATATGGTTATGATGCTTATTTTATCTCAAAACTGCCTAAACACGAAATCGGACAAAGTGCAGTTAATGCTCTAAGAAACTACGGGGTCAAAACTGACTACATCGTCCGCGGCGGAGACAGAGTCGGAATCTATTTCCTTGAAAATGGCGCATCAATGAGACCATCTAAAGTTATTTATGACAGGGCAAATTCAGCAATCGCCGAAGCCGATGTCAGCGAATACGATTTTGACAAGATATTCAAAGATGCCAGTTGGTTCCATTTCTCAGGCATATCTCCTGCTATAAGCAAAAAGGCGGCAATCTTAACAGAAGAAGCCCTCAAATCAGCTAAAAAACACGGCGTTACCGTCTCAGTTGACCTTAATTACAGAAAGAAACTCTGGACATCTGCCGAAGCCCAGAAAGTTATGACAAACTTAATGAAATATGTCGATGTCTGCATAGGCAATGAAGAAGATGCTGAGAAAGTGCTTGGATTCAAACCCGGACACAGCGATGTAAGCTCAGGCAATCTGGAAATGGAAGGGTACAAAAGCATATTTAAGCAGATGCAGGAACGGTTTGGCTTCAAATATGTCGTAACTACGCTTAGAGAATCTCACTCAGCTTTTGATAACAGCTGGTCAGCTTTGATTTATAACGGAAAAGATTTCTACAACTCCAAGAAATATGAGATACATATTGTGGACAGAGTTGGCGGTGGGGACTCATTCTCAGCAGGGCTTATTTGCGGATTGATGGATGGTAAAGACATGAAAGATTCATTGGAGTTCGCTGTGGCAGCATCAGCGCTCAAGCACACCATTCCTGGCGATTTTAACCTGGTCAACCGAGAAGAGATTGAGACGCTAGTCAAAGGCGATGCTTCGGGCAGAGTTCAGAGATAAGAACATTAA
Source organism: Lentisphaerota bacterium (assembly GCA_037127655.1). GTDB lineage: Bacteria > Verrucomicrobiota > Lentisphaeria > Victivallales > GWF2-38-69 > GWF2-38-69. The sequence continues at coordinate 6,090 of JBAXXY010000020.1, read as the reverse complement.
AGACTAGGAGTTTAAATAATGTTTCCAAAACAGTCTAAAACCAGAGAGCTCGTCAGTCTCGATGGGATATGGGATTTTTATCCTGATTTTGATGATGCCAAAAAAAATAATGAATGGTCAAAAGGCTCGTTTCCATCGGCTATTCTGATGCCTGTTCCATCAAGTTACAATGATATCGGCGTTTCTGAAACGCTCCGCGACCATGTAGGGGATGTCTGGTACAAAAGAACCTTCTTTATCCCAGAATCATGGGAGAGAAAGAGAGTCGGCATTTACTTTGGAAGTGTTTCTCATAACACTGTGGTCTATCTCAACGGCAAAGAAGTTTGCAGGAACAAAGGCGGCTTTCTACCATTTGAAGCAGACTTGACAAATAATGCCATCTGCGGAGAAAGCAACACAATAGTTGTCTGCGTAAATAATGAGCTTTCATGGCAAACTCTTCCTCCAGGAGAAGTTGTAGAATATATCGGCCCTGATGGCAAAAAAAGAAAAATCCAGAAACAACAACACGACTTTTTTAACTACGGCGGAATTCACCGCTCAGTTTATCTCTTCAAAACAGAAAAAACTTTCATTGAAGATGTCACTCTTGAGACTCACTTTTCTGAAAGCAGAGGTTTCATTGACTACTCAGTAGAAAAGGCAAAAGGTGACACAGTAGGAGTTTTCGTTTATGATCAAAAAGGAGTCCTTTGTTCTAGCTCTCATGGAGAAAAAGGTCGCCTGATAGTAGATAATGTAACTCTCTGGTCTCCCTCAAATCCATACCTTTATTCGATTAAAATAGAACTTTGGGATAAAAAAAAGCTTGTTGATGAATATTCATTAACAAGCGGTATCAGAACAGTTTGCGTAAAAGACGGCAAATTGCTTATAAATGAAGAAGCAATATATCTTAAGGGATTCGGCAAGCACGAGGATTCTGATGTCCGCGGAAAAGGTTTTGACTATCCGCTAGCAGTCAGAGATTATGAACTCCTAAAATGGATAAATGCAAACTCATACCGCACTTCACATTATCCATATTCTGAAGAAATGATGGATCTTGCTGACAGATACGGAATACTAATCATCGATGAAGTTCCTGCAGTCGGTTTGCTTGGACAAGCAGTTCCAGCAGTCGGAGCTCTTAATGGGGTATTCAAAGAAGGAAAAATTGATGATAATTCATGGCAGAATCATGTCAATGATCTGCGCAGACTGGTCAAGCGCGACAAGAACCATCCATCTGTAATCATGTGGTCAATATCCAATGAAGCATCCACTATGGAACCTGCCTGTGAAGACTATTTCCGCCGGCTTTGCGAAGTTGTCCGCTCGATTGATAAACGCCCTCTCATCAATGTCGATATCATGCTCATCGAACCAGGCAAATGCTTCGTATCAAAATATGTTGATGTGATAGGTTTAAATCTCTACTTCGGATGGTATTCTCAGCCAGGCAACATTGAATGGGGCGGAGCCGTACTCGAAGATTGGCTCAAACGCTGGTATGAAGCTGAAAAGAAACCAATCATAATCTCAGAATACGGCGTCGATACCGTAGCAGGAATACACAAGTGTCCGTCTGTCATGTTCTCAGAAGAATACCAGATGGAATTCTTGAAAAAATATCATGAAGTTTTCGATAAACTCCATTTCGTCATCGGCGAACATGTCTGGAATTTTGCAGACTTCCAGACCTCACAGGGAATCGTAAGAGTTGATGGAAACAAAAAAGGTGTCTTCACTCGCCAGCGCCAGCCAAAACTCGCCGCTCATTATCTCAAGGAACGCTGGACTAAAGAAATAACGAAACAGCAAATTCAAAAATAAAACCCGAATAATATGATTGAAGAACTACTCCATAAGATCGAAAATCAGCATGACCTGACACTACTGCCGGACTGGGGTCCATACACAAAGAAATATATCGGCACTTCTCATCTGGCAGACAAAAAGAGAGGTATCAGGTTTGACCTCAGTGTCTTCCCTGCTTACTACCGCAGAAGAGTAGATGTTCCCAATGTCTTCTTTGAAACTGAATATTATCCATGGGATGCATCGGCAAATCTGGATTATTTCAGCTTCAGGCACATGCTTGAATGGAAAGACAGAGTTTACGCAGACATCTCTTATCATCTTTACAAAGACATCGGCCAAATAATAAGGATCGACCTTGTCAACAATACTAAACTTACTCAAGCTCTCGCACTCCACTTAATGGCTTCGATTCACTTTCCATCTATTATGGAGTACCAGCCTGACAACATCCTTTATCCGGCAGAGGTTAACCTTCCATACAAAGGAGTCTGGATCGATTCTCTTGATTATACAGACCTCATTTACGCCAAATCTAAACCTACAGATAACCTTGTCGCTGACGGAAAGTTCAGAGGCGAAAAGCGACTTCAGAACTTTGTTAACGGTTCAGGAATTGAACTCGGTTTCGATTCCAATGACAGAATCATCTTCGATGCACTTATAAAAGGAGACTTCGTCTCCCCAACTCTTTTATTGCGATACGCCTCAGGACACAAACAAGCTCTTATTCTAAAAGTAGATGAGGACATTATAGACAATATTGAATTGCCTCCTTCAACTGAACCTTCTGCAGTCTTTCATAAACTCCCATCTCTTTCCCATGGAACCCACAAAATTGAATTCACCTGTGCAGAGAAAGGCATCATCAATATGGATGGTTTTGCAATCTGTGAGAATGATGATGCTAACAAGGTGATATTCAAACAAATTAAATGGCAGAACGAACCCGAAGAGATCATCAGAAATTCAGATGACTCCCTGATAATAAAATACAAGGATTCGCCGAACTACTATGCCATTAAATGGCTTTTCTCAGACTTTCAGATAAGAGAGTTCTTCTGTAAAGATTTAGATTCCTTTTTCAAACTCATGGCAAATGAACATGTAAAACTAAAGATGTACGGTGAAGGCAAAGGTCATTACACAAACATCTTCCTGAGACCAATCAAAGTTAAAGAAAATTCTTCCAAAGAAATTTATGCGGCAGTGATCACATCAGAAAATATTGATGCTTTGAAAAAAGAACTTAACCAGATTGATATCTCATCTGTGGGAAATTTCACGAAGAGACCTAAAAACCATGAGATATCTAATAAGGCAGGACATAAATATCTCTTATCACAGAACCTTATGAAAGCCGTCCTGATGTCCAATATAGTATTTCCTGTTTACACTCAAAAATCTTTTATCCGTCATTCGACGCCGGGAAAATGGTGGGATTGCCTCTATACATGGGATTCAGGTTTCATCGGACTTGGACTCTTGGAATACGATCTAGACAGAGCAATCGAAAACCTTAATGTTTACTTGACAGCACCAGGTTCGCAATCAGCCTTTATCCATCATGGAAGCCCCGTGCCTGTTCAGCATTACCTTTTCTTTGAAATATGGAACCGAACTCAATCCAAGGAACTTCTGGAGTTTTTCTATCCAAGACTTAAACAGTATTATGAATTCCTCTGCGGCAAAGTCGATAGCTCTACGACTTCTAAATTCAAATCAGGCTTGCTTCAGACCTGGGATTATTTCTATAATTCCGGTGGATGGGATGACTACCCTCCGCAGAAATATCTGCACGACAGCCAACTGGCTGCTTTCTATACTCCTGTCATCACGACAGCTCATTGCATAAGGCTGGCTAAATTTCTCAGGATGTATTCTGACTTGTTGAACTTGCCTGAAGATTCAAAAGCCTATGATTCAGACATCAACAGACTCAGAGACTCTTTACAGAAACATTCATGGGATGAAGCGTCGGGATATTTCAGTTATGTCGAACATGATCTGGACGGCAATCCTAAAGGCATTCTAAAATATAGCGAAAATGAAAATTTCGACAAGGGTCTTGATGGAGCCTATCCACTTGTATCAGGCATTTGTACTGATGAACAAAAAGAGATAATGATTGAAAGGCTTAAATCCCCTAAACATATCTGGTCTGATGTCGGATTATCCGCCGTTGATCAGTCTGCATCATATTACCGTAAGGACGGCTACTGGAACGGCACCACATGGATGTCGCACCAATGGTTCTACTGGAAAACCATGCTTGACCTTGGCGAATATAAGTTTGCCGAAAAGATCGCCATGACAGCTCTCAACCTCTGGAAACAGGAAACCGACTCAAGTTACAGGTGCCTGGAGCACTTCATCATCGATAGCGGACGCGGTGCCGGCTGGCATGCCTTCGGAGGGCTTTCCGCCCCAGTCGTCTCATGGTTCGCCGCTTACTACAAACCCGGTACAATCAACACAGGTTTTGACTCAATTATCCTTTCTAGGAAGTTCGATAAAAACTACTCAAAACTTGATCTCAAACTTAAGTTTTTTAGCAGAAATAAATCCTCTGTCCTCATCATAATGAATGACAAATTTGCCTATGTTCTTGTTGATAAATCAAAGAAATGCAAGCTTATAAATCGCAATGACGGACAAGTTATTATTAATTTTGGAACTAAGAACAATGAAATAATAGATATAAAAATACAAAAAAAGGACTAAATCATGGCTGATGGCGAATCTTCAACAAAGCTCGACTTTTCCAATCTGAGTATAAAACTTAAAATACTTTTGGCGTTCTTTTGCCTAAGTTTCCTTACATACTGTTTCCCTATTCTTATCATGCAGGCTGTCAGCTACTATCATGAAAGCCATGGTGCGGCCGGAGCACTGGAGTCTTACTTCAATATCACAAACTTGCTAGTAACTATCGGCGTATTTACCGTATTCCTGAAATTCGGCTACAGGAAGCCAATGGTGATTGTATTTTTTCTTGTCGCTGTAGTCTGTTTTTTCGTGAAGATGATAGATTCTATCTGGATGGTAAGGCTCTATCTTGTGATGACCGGTATATCGTATGTTGTTATTAAGATTTCATGTTACAGCATGGTGGGATTGATAGTCAAAACCCGCTCCGGACATGCAAGATTTGTTAATTTCATGGAATTCATTCATATGCTCTCTAATATGCTTGCCATGTGGACTTATTCGCTATTCGTCAAAGGAGAAGGAAATTTCTGGCTCTATCTCTTCTGGCTCATATCGGCAATATTCATCGTTCTTGGACTGATCTTTGCATTCACCAAAATGGATGAAGGAGCTATCGAACAGGAAAAGAAGAAACCTTTCCTTGCACAGATGAAGGATGTCAGAAAAGTAATTTTCACTGTAGCAATTATCCTTCCTTTAGTGATGTTTGCAGGTTATGAATCAATCGAACAGGGTGTCGGCCCATGGCTCACTACTTTTAATAACGAAATCCTTCAAATTCCAAAGCATGTCAGCGTTCAGCTCGGAAGCATATTCGTCCTGACAATAGCATTGGGAAGGCTCTATGGGACATTTATCTACAAATGGCTTAAGTGGCATACGGTCTTCATAATAAATTTTATTCTGGGGCTTATTTTTATTATCTTTGTGCTCTTCAACACAAAAAGCGGCATAGGCGCTCAAGCCACTAGCATTTTTGACTTGCCTTTGGTCGCATACTGCATCCCTCTCTTCGGTTTCTTTATCGGTCCAGTTTATCCTACTTTGATTTCGTTGATCATGACAAGTCACGACAAGAGCATGCAGTCAGCTATAATGTGTCTTATCATGATTTTTGGAGCAGTTTTTGACAGTTTTTCCGCAAGAATGGTAGGCGGACTATTTACTTATGTCGGCGGGATTCGAGCATTTGAGATTTACACAATTGTACCGCTTATAATATTGCTTGTACTGACTATTCCTTATGCGCTGTTTTTAAAAAAGAGAAATAAGGATAACGCATAAATATGGAAAATTCAGAAATTAAAATCATTGCCATCGGAGCTCATCCTGATGATGTAGAACTCGGATGCGGCGGTTTCCTTGCAAAAGCAAAAGCTGAAGGATTTACGACAGGAATTATAATTTTAACAAATGGTGATGCCGGTCGCTCGGGCGATGCTGAGACCAGAGCCAAAGAAGCAACTAAAGCCGCTAAAACTTTAAAAGCAGACTACTTCAAAATGCTCGGATTTGAAGACGGACGATTAATTTCTGACATTAAAACCAATGAACTGGTCGCCAGGGAGTTAGCTC
>JBAXXY010000019.1:0-26172 GCA_037127655.1 Lentisphaerota bacterium | reverse complement strand
CATTATAAATTATTGCATTATAATTTTCTTTATGATAAACTAAAAAAAGGGTGGTTACTCTCTTTAATTAGTTTTCATTCTTAACTAGGTTTAAATGAAAAAAAATCTTTCATTACTACTTCTTTTATTTTTAATAGCTACTCTGTTAGGCGGCTGCGTAGATTATGCCCCGCCCCCAAAAATAGTTCATGCTGACAACTACACTGCTACGCTCAATAGCGAAAAAAGAGTCCTCCCTGAATATAATGGGCTTTTTACGGTCGATGACGCTATAAGAATAGGGCTTGCCAATAACCCTGATTACGAATCACAAAGATTATCTGTGACTCTGGCATATAACAGCTACTATCAGGCTATGGTGAGCTATCTGCCCAGCCTGAATGTTTCTACTTCTATGGATGTAGGCGGAGGACAAACTCAAACTCCTGCATTCGGCTCAGCGGGCTGGCAAAAATCAGCCTGGTCTCACGGCGCGAGCGCCACGGCTAGCTCCAGCCTTGTAATATTTAACGGTCTAAGAAGAGAGTTTAATCTCTTGGCACAGGCGGCAAATGTAAAAATGACTGAAGAACAGCAAAAGGACATGAGAAGAATTCTCATATACTCAATCATTATTGCCTACTATGACATTGCTCAGACCAAAGAGCAGATAAAAGTTACTCGAGCCGACATGAAATTCCAAGAGCAAATGAGGGAATTTGAAATGGCTAAGTTCCAACAGAATTTAGTAACAGAAGAAAGTGTTTTTAACTTCGAATACCTGGCTGAACAAGACAAATCAACGATACTTGGGCTTGATTTATCCTATAAAGCGCAGACATATACTCTGGCAAGTTTATTAGGTCTTACTTCGGCAGATTTGCCAAAAGATATCAAGCTCATGTCAATATCTGAAATTGTAGAAACTATCAATATAGATTTCAACCCGATGGGCGTTGAATACTACCTAGACATCGCTATTGACCAAAGACCAGACCTAAAAGCGCTCAGAGAAAACCTGAGAATGTCAAAATATCAGCTATATGGCGCATGGGGCGCATTCGCTCCAGTAGTAACGGCTGATGCCAACTACGGCTGGGGAACTGCCGACTGGCTTCACCAGGATAATAGAGCCGGAGCCAATGCAGTAGGTTACGGTATAGGAAGTTCATGGACCATCTGGGACAACGGCAATAATATTTTTAACTTAAGAGCCGCTCAGATTAACTACGATATCCAATATCAGACACTTCTTTCAGGGTGGATACAAATAATTCAAAGTGTCAGATACGCTTATGATGCTATGCAAATCAGCCTTGAAAACTACAAAGTCCTCGAAAAAGCTGCTGAAATTGCTGAAAAACAAAGAAAAATGGTTCAGGCTCTATACGAAACAGACATGGTAACTCTACCTAGAATGAATGAAGCTCAAAACAACCTATACCAAGCTCAGTTCACTCTTGCAATAGCTACTATCGGAATATATCAGGCCAAAGCCAACCTCGAAAAAGCCTGCGGAATTTCAAGATATTGATGAACTTTTTGCCTTTAACCATTGCCCTATTTCAAATAAAGTGATACAAATCTGATATTCAGCATACACAAGGAGAAAAATCACATGGACGATTATCAAAAACACAGTCTAAACTCAAAAAAAGACCTGAATATTTCTCAGTTAGTTTTTACCATACTCAACAGAAAAGTCCTAATACTTGTTTACATCCTGCTTGTCACAATAATAGTAGCGTGCCTTTTTGCTGTAGATTACCTAAAAAATCCGGCCACCAAGATTTCTGAACTTAATTTCTCTATGGTTTTCAGGGGCGCAAATGAAGGACTCTATCCAAATAACAGCAGATTCAGCGAGGAGGATATAGTCTCTACACCCATCCTCCAAAAAGTTTACGACATAAATAGTCTGAAAAACTTTTTCGGCGACTTCTCTTCCTTTAAGAACTCCATCACAGTAGAAAGGTATAATCCGTATCTGACTTTTCTCACCTATGAGTACAAAGCCAAACTTTCAAACAAGGATTTGTCTTCTGCCGAAAGATACGAACTTGAACAGGAGTTTTACAGATTGACAGCAAACATTGTGGCTAAACCTGATTTCACTCTGGCCTGCATCTATGATAATGCTCATAAGTATAATCTGCCCGATGAGCTAATAGGAAAAGCATTGGGCGATATTCTCTCGGTCTGGTCAGAAAAAGCTAAAGATAAAGAGGGCGCCACTAAATATAAAATACCAATGATAACTACTCCTATAGAACAGTCATACCTTGATGAATTGGATTACTTCACAGCCGCAGACTACATGCGCTTGACCCTGCTGGAAATAAAAACAGAGATTGCTGCAATCGAAGAACTTCCTAATGCCACGAATATCTCTATAAAGTTAAACAATAAATCCTACTCCCTAAAAGATCTAAACGCAAAATCAACTTACTCTCAGCAATTTATCCTGAACCCTTTGCTGGATTTGATTCAGAATTCAAGAATCTACAAGAATAAAACTTATGTTCAGGCATATATTGACAACAAAATTAATACGCTTAAAAGTTCACTGGAAGCCATAAATATCCAGAGGGAAACTTATGAGAGAATGATGCTTGAAAACATCGTATCAAGCCCCGACCAGCTTATGAAACTTGCCTCTCAGGAAGCCGAAGTTAATAGAGAAATTTCTTTTTATAAAAGCTTCTTATCTGTTTTAAAAGAAAACCCGCCTCAAGATGCCAACTTAAAACAAATCGAATCTCAGCTTATCAGACTGATGAAAAGTGAAAATGAGTTGATCGAACTAAGCTACAAATTCTATGAACAGGCCTGTGAGTACAACTTGAACCGCAATTCAGACTTCTATAAAGTTAATTCTTTCTCCTCATTCGTTTCACAAAAGAATGTTCTGAAAGTCTATTTGAAACAGTCCGTAGTTGTCTGGGCTTTCCTTATAGCAATATTGCTTGTGGCAATCGTCGGCAAAGAATATTTAGGGTACTTCCTAAATAAATACAAAAACTCTCAGGAATAACCTAATTGAATATCATATGAGTTAAGCCCCCTTGTGAATAATTCCCCTTTGCGCTACAATACTTGCACAAGATGTTATAATGTGTATTCAGAATAATGAATGAGGGTAAGATTATGAAATACGCGATTCCGAAACTTGAAACCATGTCAGATATTTTCTCCGCTGTTTGCGGAAGTGGAAGCGGGGCTGGTGGAAGAATTAGGGCCGAAGATACTGATCTTCCAGTATGCCAAAATGGAGTTGGAGGATCTCACAATGGCGAAGGTTGTATAGGTGGATCAGCCGATATTGGAACTGGCTGGGATGCTTATTGTAATCAAGGTGGTACTGAGGTGGCGGAAGGTTGCTCCGCAGGTCCTTTTAATCAAGGCACTAACAAATGCAGTGCTGGTATTGGTGTGTTACCTGGATAATAAATATCCTTGTTATGTGCTCTTCATGGAAAAACTATCGCCTGAAGAAACTATCCTCTGTAGTATTCTAAACGGGAAAACATTCGACACAAAACTTCCAGAAGAAATATGGGAATCAGTTTATAAGCTAACCAGATTGTACAATCTGCTTCCTTTAATATTTCATAAGATAAAACAACTCAAGCTAGCCTTACCAGAAAAGACAGAGTCAAAATTCAAAAAAGACTATCTGTGGTTTGTATCAAAGGATCTTCAGAGAAAAAAACAGCTCTATGAGCTTATAAAACTTCTTAATGAAAACGATATAGACCATATTCTCCTCAAAGGTTCTCACATAGCAGAAACAATATACAAGAATTCTGCTCTCAGGACTATGTCAGATATTGATATACTTATCAACAAAGCTGATTTTGAAAAAGCTTATAAGACTCTATCCAAAGAAGGTTACAGGAATTCAACTTCAAATATCGCTGACTCGGAACTGCTTCCATATAAAGACAAACACTTCAATCCTCTTATAAAAGATGGCTGTATTCCCGTAGAGTTTCACTGGAATATACATAGGGCATACGATTATAATAAGATTCAAAGTCTCTGGAAAAGAGCTGTTTCAGTCAACATAAACAGCCTAAAAACTAAAGTATTATCTACCGAAGACTTGCTTATACACATCTGCGTTCATAAAGGATGCGATGATGACTTTATCTCATCACTGGTGATGCTTAGCGACATAAAAGAGATAGAGTCAACTATTACTTTAGACTGGGATAAAGTTTACGATTTAACTCTTAGTGAGTGGCATAATACCAAAAGTATTTTCTCTGCTTTATACTTATACAACAAACTTCTAGCTGGGAATATCTCCGATGAATTCCTTAAAAAAATAAAACCAGATGATTTCAGTGAAGAGATAGAAGCATTGCTCATAAGACAGGTATTCTCCACTAGAAAGGTTGATTTAAGTACACTCAACACTTTCAATGCGGTTTCTAAAATAAGAGAAAAAAGCAATCCTTTGTATATATTCAGATATCTGATGTCGCCCAGAAGATTATGCCTGAGGTATGACCGCAAATTCTCTGTGGCAATACTTCCTTACCTCTACTGCAGAAGAATTCTTGAGAAAACGGCGGAGGCGCTCAAACTACTTTCAGGTTCATCTAAAGAGAAAGGCGAAACATATAATGAATTGAAAACCTCTTATAAATTAAAAAAATGGCTTGAGGATTGAGCGCTCTAAATATTTTGATTTTTTTTCGAAACTAGAGAAAAGATTTTTTGGGCAGGTTATAATCAATTCTGATTCCCAATTGATAATTCCTATTTCAAACTCTATAAATGCCCAAATATATAAAAAACATAGAGTTAGCTTCATTGCCTGTCGAGAGAGACAATAGAATTGACACGATAAGAGGTTTGCTTCTTATCTCAATGGCAATTGATCATTACGGCGGATGGGTGGCTAACTATATCTGGCAGCCTTTCGGATATGTTTCCGATGCCGAAGGGTTCATCTTCCTGTCCGGTTTTGTCTTCGCATTGGTTTACTCCAGATATATAAGAGATTTGAAACTGCTTGCAAAAAAAATATTCCACAGGGCATTCACAGTTTACCATTATCACATATATCTAGTTTTCGGGATACCTCTTATTTCGCTATTTATTCCTCCGTACCAAGAGTGCTGGAGCAATATGATCTACTATTTATACAATGTCTCTGTCGTTAAGTATGTGATTGGTTCGTTTTTTATGATTAACCAGCCGACATTTATGGATATACTTCCTATGTACACCATCTTCATATTCTTCTGCTGGCCGATTCTACTCTTGCTAATACACGGCAAAGACTATATCGCAATAGCCTTGTGCATAGTTTTCTGGGTGCTGGGGCAATTTATTAATCCTGTATGGTACTTGTCAGCATATATCCTGCCAGGTTCGGCCCCTGGTATATTCAATCTTTTCTCATGGCAGATTGTATTCTTCATGGGAGCGTATTTTGGGTTTAAAAAACGCTTCAAGATGACCCTGACACTTTTGGAAAAACCCTGGATCAAGTTCCCACTCCTGGCAGTATTTATATTCTTATTCCTTGTCAGATACCAGATAATAGATTTTAATCCCGAAACTATGCTCAAGTTTACCGATAGAAACAATTTGGCCTGGTTAAGGCTTATAAATATGTGCGTAGTATTCTTCGCTATTTATCTTGTACTTAAGAGAATACCAGTTAAATATGGGATTCCTATGGTTAACTTCCTTGGCAAACACTCATTACAGGTTTTTGCATTCCACATTCTTGTAATGTATCTATTTATTATGCCTTTAGGAACAGGAGAGACAATTCTTGAAAAACACGGCAATGTATTATATCTGATAGGGTTAGTCTTATTCCTTCTTACTCTTCCCCTGCCCGCATATATGCATGAAGTATATATGAAGAGAAAAGCGCTGAAGAAAATCAGAAAGTAGTTTTAAGAAAAACACGACGCCCTAGAAAACTTATTCTTTTGGTTTCTTACCTGATGAACCAGTAACGATTTTCTGTACCAGGACATAGAAGTAAGGAATCAAAAGCGTGCCTAAAATAGCCGCAAGAAGCATTCCGCCGAATACAGCAGTACCTAAAGCCCTTCTGCTTATGGCTCCCGGACCTGTTGCTATCACAAGCGGGAATACGCCCAGAATAAAAGCCACAGATGTCATTATAACGGCTCTGAATCTTATATTAGCGGCAAACCGAGCTGACTCAAGAATAGATTTACCAGCCTTATTCTGCTCATTGGCAAATTCCACGATAAGAATGGCTGTCTTTGTAGCCATACCAAAGAGAAGGACAAATCCTACCTGAGCATAAATATTATTGTCTATATGAAGAAACCACAAAGCTACCAAAGCACCAAGTATAGCAATAGGCACAGACAGCATTACCGCTATCGAAAGCATCCAGCTTTCATACTTGGCTACAAGGAAGAGATAAATAAAGGTAAGAGCCAGGAGGAATATTATAACAGTTTGATTACCTGCTAGAATTTCCTGATAAGCCGTCCCTGTCCACTCATACTGCATACTTTCAGGCATAATATCTTTTGCGACTCTCTGCATTGCATCAATAGCCTGCCCAGTACTGTATCCTGGAGCGGCAGAACCCTGTATTTCTGCATTGGCAAACATATTATAATGAGTGATGATTTCAGGTGCTACGACAGTTCTTAATGTCAATATCGTGCTTAATGGAATCAGTTTACCAGTGGCACTTTGTATGTAGGCATCCAGAATGTCCTGAACTGAATCCCTGTACTCAGGCATGGCTTGAATCAGAACCTGGTAGATTTTACCGAATTTATTGAACTGGTTTACATAATATGATCCATAGAAAGCTGAAATTGTATTAAAGACATCTGTGAGAGGCACGCCCAGTTTCTTAACCTTTTCAATATCGACATCTATCTTAACTTTCGGGATGTTAGAAGCGTATGTAGCAAATACACTGGTAAGCTCAGGCTGCTGGTTTGCAGTATAGAGGAAATTCTGAAGTACTGCGGTAAGAGAACTGGGATCATTGCCTGATTTTTGTTCAAGTTCGAACTGAAAACCGCCCGTAGATCCAAGACCTTGGATCGGAGGCAGTTCATAAAGAAAAGTAAGGCCTTCGGTCACATGCTGTGATAGCTTCATTCGCACAGAATTCATAAGAGCGTCAATCTGAAGATCATGAGTTTTTCGTTGGCTCCAATCGTCGAGTATGGTAAATATAACTCCTGTGTTTGAGGCATTAGTCTGGTTTATTATAGAATATCCTGTTACAGCCACAGTATTGGCTATACCACTGGTTTCATTTAGAATTTTTCTGGCTTTCTCTAGAGTATCGCTTGTTCTGTCTAACGAGGTTCCGCTAGGCATCTGAAGCTCTAAAACAAAGAAACCCTGGTCTTCATTAGGAATAAACCCGGTAGGAAGGCTTCCATAAATATAGAACATCAAAGCAATAAGAAGCGCGAAAACTGTAGTTACAATTGTAAGTTTCCTGATACTGAGCGCGACTGCTTTATTGTAGCGAATAGTTAAGTAATCAAAGAACACATTAAACCATCTGAAGATGACAAAATGTTTTTTTCCTTCATGATGAGGTTTCAGAAGTGTTGCGCACAATGCAGGGCTTAAAGTCAAAGCGTTAACAGCCGATATCCCGACTGATACGGCAATAGTTACGGCAAACTGCCTGTAAAGTTCGCCCGTAATTCCTGGAATAAAAGCAACGGGGACAAACACTGCCATAAGTACCATCGTGGTCGCTACAATAGGACCTGTAACCTGCTCTATGCCCTTTCTTGTGGCGCTAACTGGGTCAAGATGCTCTTCTTCCATTATTCTGAATACATTCTCAACTACTACGATAGCATCATCCACTACTATGCCGATAGCCAACACCATGCCAAAAAGAGTTAAAGTATTGATACTAAAACCCATAGCAAGCAGTACAGCAAATGTGCCTATAAGCGATACCGGAATAGCTATTGTAGGAATAAGAGCCGCCCTCCAATCCTGCAGAAATATGAAGACTACAAGAATTACCAATATTACTGCGATATAGAGAGTATTAACCACTTCCTTTATAGAAGCGTCCACGAAGAGAGTTGTATCATAGGGAATTTTGTAAGCAAGATTTTTCGGGAAAGATTCAGAGAGCTTTGCCATAGTCTTTTTGACTTCATTTGCTACTTCAAGCGCATTGGCTCCCGGCAAAGTGTAAACACCTATAGCAGCGCTTGGTTTACCATTCAAATCAGCAGAGGAATAATAGTTCTGAGCGCCCATTTCGACTTTGGCGATATCTTTTATCCTTATCATACTTCCATCTGGTTTCTCTCTTACGATAATATTCTCAAACTCTTTAGTCTGAGTCAACCTGGACTGGACAAGAAGGACATATTGGACTTGCTGCCCTTTCGGAGCCGGCGCACCTCCGATTTCTCCTCCGGGAACCTGCAAATTCTGTTCATTTAAAGCATTTACGACATCTTTTGCCGTAATTTTTAAACTTGCCATTTTGGGGGTATCAAGCCATACGCGCATTCCGTATGTGTGAGATCCTAGAATTGAAGCCTGGCCCACGCCTGGGAGACGGGATATCTCATCTATGAAATTTAGTGAGGCAAAATTACTTAGATAAACTTCATCAGCCGAACCGTCCGGCGAATAAAGAGTTATCAGAAGTAAAATACTGCTATTTTGCTGTTTAACTGTGACCCCTTCTCTGGACACATTTTCGGGAAGCTGTGACATAGCAATGTTTACACAGTTATTCACATTCACAGTATTCATATCCGGATTGGTTCCGACTTCGAATGAAACCGTTATCTGTGCGACACCGTCGTCTGTGCTCTGAGAAACCATGTAAATCATATCCTCTACGCCGTTTATCTGCTGCTCTAGCGGCACAATCACAGTCTTTTCGACTGTTTCAGCATCGGCTCCGGGAAATGATGTGGTTACTGACACTTGAGGCGGAACAATATTCGGATATTCGGCTACAGGAAGAGATATAATAGCAATCATACCGGCTATCACTATCACAATTGCTATTACAAAGGCAAACTTCGGTCTGCTTATAAAAAACTGACTAAACATTTTAGGCTCCCTACTTTGCGTTATCCGCAGTTAATTCTTCTGACTCTTACTTGTATCAGACGCGAAGTTAGTTGGTTGCACTTGGGCCGCAGCAGAAATCTGCCCTTGAGTAATATACTTAACCGTAGAACCGGGCCGAACCAATAGAATACCTTGAGTTACAATAAGTTCATCAGCTGATAATCCTTTGGTTACGGCGATATTAGAGCCTGTGGTAGCGCCTGTGGTTATATACCTTTTCTCAATCACATCTTTATTATTAACGACAAATACAAAACTGCCTGCCTGATCTTCCTGCAATGCGGCCTGAGGTATAATGAGTTCAGGAATTTTTGTCTTCATTCCCACGTGGACATTGACATAACCGCCGGCTATAAGAAGCTGTTTGGGGTTATTGAATATGGCTTTCATCTGAATAGTTCCTGTCTCAGGATCTATTTTGTTATTGATAAAGTCTATTTTCCCTTCTAGAGGGTATTGTGAACCATCAGGAAGAGTAAGTTTCACATAAACTCTATGTGTTGTCAGAGTCGGATCCTGAGCAGTGGGCAAAACTTTGCCGGTCTGCTGTATGATTTTCAGAAAAACTGATTCACTGTAATTAAACTCAACCCAGATAGGATCAACCATAATTACCTCAGCCAAAGGGTCACTATTTATGCCTACCAAATCACCTACGCTGTAAGAGTACATGCCTATTCTACCGTCAAAAGGGGCATAAACATCTGTATAGCTTAAATCAAGATTCGCCAAAGTAAGGTTAGCCTTTGCCTCACCAAGAGCGCCTTGAAATAGATATTTATTCTTTGCTGTCTGATCAAAGGTATCCTGGCTTGCGGCATTTTGTTTCAAGAGAAGGTTATATCTGTTGAACTCAATATTGGCGTAATCCAGTTGAGCCTGGGCTTCGATATCCTTAGCAACGGCAAGTTCGACATTTGCCTTGTACTGATCCTTTTGAATCTGGAATAGAAGCTGGCCTTTTTTAACAAAAGCCCCTGCTTCAAAGTTTCTTGCAGTTAGATATCCACTTACGCGGGCTCTAAGCTGAACTTCTTCTATAGGAGTAATTTGTCCTACAACATTAGTCATTTGAGCCAGGTCAACAGTTTGAGCTGGTGTAACTGTAACGGTGGGAACAAAAGGCTTCTTCTGAACTTTCTTGGCGCAAGAAACTAAAGGCAATAAAACTGATAATGAAAAAACTGCGATAGCAAACATGCGGCAAATGCCTTTAGTGGTCATAGAAATCTCCATTGAAAATGTTGTGGTTATTTATATACGAAAAGTGATTATATCAAATTCAGAGAAATCTTTAAAGATGCACTATCCTAATTGAGAAATATTTTTAAATTATTATTTCTCAAGTAATGCCTCATAAACCAGAGTCATTACGCTTCCGTATTTGCCGGTTTCAAAATTATTACCTGCAAAAGTGTTAGGCTCATTCTTAGGATCGGGTATGGTTGAATGCTTTGCATTAGTCAGAAGGACAATCGCCATATCGTATTTGGGGTCAATGACTGTCACAGTGCCGGTCCATCCGGTATGCCCTACAGCATATTCACTGGCATAAGGACCAAAATGCCATGTAAGTTCCTCATCGCCCTGCCTCCTCCATCCAAGTCCGAATGTAATATCCAGGTCGCTTGGTTTTACGAATTGGCTTTCGACATCCTGATTCCAGAGTTTTACATTGCCGTAACCTCCCTGATTAAGCATTACCTGGGCAAGAACGGCCATGTCATTGATATTGGAAAACAATCCTGCATGACCTGACACCCCACCCATGCAATAGAAAGCTTTTTCATCGTGAGGTTGCCCTTGAAGAACGGTTATTCGCTCATTCGGGAAGATAACTGTCCCGCTGCGGCTGTTTCCATCAAGTTCGGTAGCGGCACAATCTGATTGGTTGAAACCTTTCTGAAGAGGATTATACATCGTATGTTTCAGTCCAAGCGGATGATAGATGCAGCTCTCGACATATTTATCTAAGGGCATTTTTGTAACATGTTCAATAACCATGCCAAGAAGCATATAATCCACATCACTGTAGTTAGGCAGTCCGCCTTTCGGTCCGGCAAAAGGGAGCCTTTCGCATATTATTTTTTCTGTAAGCGCTTTATTTTGCGAATATAGGTCAGGCCCAATAGCGCTTATGGTAGCAGGATTAAAGAACTGCGGATCCGGCGTATATCCGGCTGAATGCGTAAGGATATCTTTAACTGTCCTGTCATCTCTTGACTGTCCGTTCTTATCTTTTCGAGTATATAAAGGTATGTATTTATGAATCGGATCGTCAATATTTATTTTTCCTTCGCTGACAAGATGCATGATGGCAAAGTTAGTAGAGAACATTTTGGTGTTTGATGCCATATCATACATTGTCATTGGAGTAGCTTTTTCAGGATCTTTCATCAGCGTGTTGCTGTCCTGATATTTTCGGGCGTAACCATAACTTGAGGCTTTAACTATTTTCCCATTCTTGATAACAACTATCGAAGCTCCAGGGAATCCATTTTTAATATCATTTTCGATTAGTTCATCGAGTTTTTTCAGCTTATCAGAAGAGAATCCTACATCTTCAGGATTCCCTTTTTCGAGTGTAGGATAAGGCAGGTTGACTATAAGGCTAGAACCGGCAGGAAGGATATTTTGAATGCTTATGGTGTTATCATTACCGTCGCGCAGGAAGTCATTGACTGGGACATAAAAGAATGATTCTTTAATCAAATCTTTAACTTCGATCTTATGACCGTTAATAAATAGATCAAAAGAGGTTGTTCCCTTATTGTCGAAAGTTATTGTAAGTTGACGGTCTTTGTACCATTTGAAGAGCCTCTTATTTTTCACAAGCGCTCTGGTGCTTTGTTCCACATCAGGGAAAACCGGGTTGGCAAACTGAGAGGTATAAATATTGTCACCTGCTGTGAGCGCAATAGATAAGGAAATAGACGATACAGTCATAGCTAAAACGACACCTTTTATAAGTTTGTTCATTTATCAGACTTTTGATTCTTGGTTGACTTAGATCTTTCGACGATTTTCTGGAGGATTACATAAAAGCATGGAATCAAAATTGTTCCGATAACAGCGGCGGCAATCATCCCGCCGAATACAGCTGTTCCGAGAGACTTTCTGCTTGCGGCACCTGCCCCGCTTGAGATTACCATCGGGAATACACCCAGAATAAATGCCAGAGCCGTCATCAGTACAGCCCTGAACCTGATTCTAGCCGCATACTGAGCCGCCTTGATGATAGGTTCGCCATTCTTGTGGCTCTCATGGGCAAACTCCACAATCAGAATGGCAGTTTTTGCCGCCATCCCGAAAATGAGCACAAAACCTACTTGTACATATATGTTATTTTCTACTCCTCCAATCCATATAGCTAGCAGAGAACCAATTATCGCTACAGGTATAGAAAGCATCACAGCAAGCGAAATCATCCAGCTTTCATATTTGGCTACAAGGAAGAGATAAATAAATGTCAGGGCCAATAAAAATATCATTACAGCCTTATTTCCGGCTATTAGCTCCTGATAAGCCGTGCCTGTCCAAGCATAGGTAAAACTTTCCGGCAGAATCTGTTTTGCCACTCTTTCCATCGCTGATATTGCCTGGCCTGAACTGTATCCAGGAGCAGCAGAACCTTCAATTTCAGCGCTTGCAAGCATATTGTAGTGACTAACTATATTAGGAGCCAGAGCGCTTTCGACTGTCACAAGAGTAGAAAGCGGAATCAACTGATTGAGGTCATTCTGAAGATAGATACTCTTCAGGTCTTCTATCGTTGAACGCTGTCCAGGTTTGGCCTGGATCAACACCTGAAATACTTTACCGAAAATATTGAATTCATTTATGTAGATTGAACCGACATAAGTATTGACAGCATTAAATACATCCTGAAGTGGAATGCCGAGTTTTTTGACCTTGGCTATGTCAGTATTAACTATGAGTTTAGGAATATTTGACTCATAATTGCTGTATATTCCTGTAAGTTCAGGCTGTTTTCTTGCTTCAGATATAAAATCCCCAAGAATCTCGGATAAAGCCTTGGGGTCATTACCTAATTCCTGCTGGAGTTCGAACTGAAAACCTCCTGCCTGCCCCAATCCTGGAATTGGCGGGCGGTCAAAGACAATTACATTTGCTTCCGGAACCTCCTGATTAAGTATTCTGATAAGGTTTTGTTTAATGCTCCCTTCTGAAAGTTCAGGTGTCTTTCTCTTGCTCCAGTCATCAAGCATTACCATCATGTGCCCAAAGTTCGAGGCATTGGCGAAATTCAAAACAGAGAACCCCGGAGCGCTGATTATATGAGCCACGCCAGGCTGTTTTTTCACAATCGCTTCTACTTTGCTAAGAACTTCGGCAGTCCTGACAAGTGAAGCGCTGCTCGGAAGCTGTATGTCCACATTCAATAGCCCCTGATCTTCAGTCGGCAGGAATCCGGTAGGAGTCTTTGAATAAATAACAAATATCGCTACAAATATAATTATCAGCAGAGCAATGACATAATAAAGTTTTCTCGTCAGGAAGCAAACCACCACCATGTAAGCAGAGGTCATTTTATCAAAGCCTTTATTGAATGCTCTAAATATTATATTGGGTTTCTTTTGTCCGCCTTCCTTAAGAAGAGTCGCGCACAAGGCAGGAGTAAGAGTCAAGGCATTTATTGCAGATATGGCTACAGAAGAGGCAATAGTAACAGCAAATTGCCTGTAAAGCGCTCCAGAAATTCCGGGGATAAAAGCTATCGGTACAAATACAGCCATTAGAACAAGAGTAGTAGCTATAACAGGCCCTGAAACCTGCTCCATCGCTTTTCTCGTAGCTTCCATAGGTTTGAGCCCTTCTTCCTCCATCAGTCTGTGAACATTTTCCACGACAACGATGGCATCGTCCACGACAATCCCTATGGCAAGTATCATCCCCATAAGAGTTATCATGTTAATGCTGTAGCCAAGCGCCATCATAACGGCGAAGGTACCGATAAGCGAAACAGGTATTGCTATGGTCGGAATGAGCGTAGCCCTCAAATCCTGAAGGAAAATAAATACCACTAGAACTACCAGGAAAATCGCAATATACAGAGTCTTGATGACCTCATGCATAGATACTTTTACATAGGTTGTCGTGTCGTAAAAGATTTCGCCTTCCATACCTTCTGGAAATGATTTTTTTGCTTTCTGCAGAAGATCCCTGATCTCCTGATCCACCTGAAAAGCATTTGCTCCGGGAAGAATATATACGCCGATATTTGATGCGGGTTTACCATTCAATTGTGTGTAAAATTGATAATTTTCACCGCCAAGTGTAATATCAGCCACATCCTGAAGCCTTATCATGCTTCCCTGCTTATTTGCTCTTATTATTATATCCTTGAACTCATCTATCTTATTCAACCTTGACTGCAGGAGAAGAGTATATGCAAACTGTTGTTTAGCAATAGACGGCGGCCCGCCAAGCTGTCCAGAAGGGACATAAAGATTCTGTTCATTGATAGCCGCAAGGACTTCTTGAGGCGTTACTCTCAAACTTGCCATCTTGACTGGGTCCACCCATACTCTTATGGCATAATTAAGCCCGCCAAGGACGACGACCTCCCCGACGCCAGGAATACGCGATATCGGATCCTGCAGCCTCAGATACGCAAAATTGCTTAGATAAAGTTCATCAAACTTATTTTCAGGAGAATAAAGACTTAAATATAGAAGTACATCAGTATTTACCTGCATCACACTCAAACCTTCGCTCTGAACTTCTGCAGGAAGTTGAGGTTGAGCAATATTGGTACGGATCAGGGTATTTACAGCATCAATATCAGGTCTGGTGCCGACTTCGAAAGTCACATTTATAACTACATTGCCCTGATCTGAGCACTGTGTGAACATGTAAAGCATATCCTCGACGCCGTTTACTTGCTGTTCAATTGGCTCTACTATGGTCTGTTCCAGATTTATTGCATCGGCTCCGGGATAGGAAGTCGAAATCTGGACTATCGGAGGAAGAATATCTGGATACTGCGAAAGCGGTAGATTCTTGATTGCAACAATCCCAACAAGCACAATGACTATTGCGATTACAAAGGCAAATTTGGGTCTGTTTATAAAGAAATTACTGAACATAACTTCCTAGTTGTTTTTGCTTTTAACTCTGGATGTGTCCAATCTGGAAGAATCAGGAAGAGTTTCAGCTTTAGGCAAAGTAGATGGTATAAGCGCAGAAAAATCTATATTTGGATTTACCATAGCCCTATCCACCTTCATTCCTGGCTTTACTCTTAAAACTCCGCCAACGATAACCATCTCTCCTTCCTTTAAACCACTTTCTACAGCAATCTGAACATCGTCAACTACCTGACCTTTTTTTATGTATTTTTTTGCAACAATATTATCTTTGTTGACTGTATAAACGAAGGTTCCAAGCTGATCCTCCTGCATTGCGATCTGCATTATAAGAAGTCTAGGAAATTTCTCGACTGTTTCTGCTTTTACAGTAACATAACCTCCCGGGACAAGCCTCTCATCAGGATTCTGAAAAATAGCTCTCGTCTGAATGGTTCCGGCAAGCGGATCAATTTCATTATTTATGAAATCAATAGTACCAATCAGGGGGTATTGTGTTCCATTAGAAAGGATTAACTTTATATTAATCTTTTCAGACAATACTTTTTCATTTTTTTCAGTTGGAAGAACATGTTCTATTTCCAGGAGACTTTCAAGGTGTTTTTCATTTACTGGAAATTCCACCCAGATAGGATTAACCATTATCACTTGAGCAAGGGGATTACTGCTCTGGCTTACCTCGTTGCCGACACTGTAGGCATACATACCGATTCTGCCGTCGAATGGAGAATATATATCAGTATAGCTAAGATTGAGTTCCTGCAGTTCAAGTTCAGACTTTGCCGCTCCCAGATTACCTTCGGCAATGAATCTATTCTGAGTGGCAATATCGAGTTTTTCCTGACTTGTGGCATTCTGCTTAAAAAGAACCGTCTGCCTGTTAAATTCAATCAGAGCGTTATCATATTGGGCTTCCACTTTCAGAAGCTGTGACTTTGCACCTTCCAATTGAGCTATATATTGGTCTTTCTGTATCTGAAAAAGGAGCTGCCCTTTTTTTACAAAACTCCCTGGTTCAAATAATCTTTTAGTCAAAAAACCCGTTACTCTGGCAACAAGAAAAACATTTTCTTTGGGAACTATCTGCCCTACAGCAAAATGAGTAAAAGGCAATTCAGCTAAGATGACAGGGTTAACTATTACGGAAACAGGACTTACCTTCTGCTCCTCTTTCGAACACGAATTTACCAGAAGAATAACCGTAATAAAAATCATCGGAATGAAAAAGATTCTGAATACATTTTTTATCATAAGCTAAACTTTACCCATAATTTTTGAAGTTTGCATTTGTTTAGTTTTTCGTATTAGGAAATTCGAGGATGAACTTTGTGCCGTTGACTCGTTCTATGTTTATCGTGCCTTTGATTTGTTGAGTCATCATGTCTAGAAGCTTAAGACCAAACCCCGAAGACTCCTTGACATTCACATTTTCTGGAATGCCGATACCGTCGTCCTGAATTACGAGGACAACCTTGCCCTCTTTCATTGAAGCAGAAATGGTTACTTTGCCTTTATCTCTGCCTTTGAAAGCATACTTTGCAATGTTGGTCATGATTTCATTGACAATTATCCCAAGACTGAAAGATATTCTGGCTGAGATAATAATATCTTCAATATGCTTTTCGATAGAAATGTGCTTTGAGTCAGGAAGAGAATGGAAGATTTCATCCACAAGGTTCTCAAAATAACCTTTAATGGAGATTTCACTAAAATTATCTGAACGGTAGAGCTTGTCATAAAGCACGCTCATGGTATAAATTCTGTGCTGGGCATCTTCCATGGCTTTTACCGCCAAATCATCTTTCATAGAAGCTGCCTGCATCATAAGCATGCCTGATACTAATTGCATATTGTTTTTGATGCGGTGATGAACTTCTGTTAGGAGTATTTCCTTTTCCTTGAGCAGTGACTGGACTTGTTCTTTGGCTTCATCTGTTAATTTGCGCGCTTCGACTGATTCCTCCATCATGTTCATTGTCGCAAGCCTCGATGCGGACAGGTCGTTTATAACTGTCTGCAATTCACATTCACGAATTGCCAGGGCTTTACGGTTTCTCTGCACTTCGAGCAGATTCTTTGCTTTTAAATATAATATTTCTTTTGAAATGGGTTTTATGATAAAATCAACTGCCCCGAGATTGAGCCCTTTTATGATTTGCTTTTCTTCTCCTTGAAGGGCTGTAATGAAAATCACCGGAATGAACCTATTCTTTTCTTCTTTCTTTATGGCTTCTATTGCTTGGAAACCGTCTATGCCTTTCATCACTACATCCATCAGAATTAGGTCGAAATCCTCGGCGAGGGCTTTCTTTATGGCTTCTTCTCCAGAGGTGGCTATAACGATGTCAGCATTGACTTCATGGAGCAAGGTAACATTGAGAGCCACACTTATAGGTGTGTCGTCAACAACTAGAATTTTCTGTCTTTGTTCCATATTTGACCTTGCCACAAAAAAATATAAGTTCAAGTATCTTTAATCTTGGATTTTAAGGGAGATTTTAATTAACGCAAGAGGATAATTGACGGCATAAATGAAAAAGCCGAGCCAGGCTCGCTCTACCACATCGGAATCGGCGGTATATTATTTGGTCGGAGTAGTGTTTAATAGCTTCTCAGCCGAAGCATCAATAAAGGCCAGAGGATAAGGCGGGGGCATTCCTAATTTGGAGGAAAGGTCATTAACCTGCTGTTTCACCTGAATCATACGCAGTTCGCGTTCAGCGGCAAGCTTGTTAAACCTGATCAATTCTGTATTTGCCTTCTCCAGTTCTTCAGCTTTGAGTCTTTCTTTTTCCCTTTCTTTTTCCCTTTCTTTGCGCTCGGTGATGTCAGTGGCAGTCAGAAGACATTGTTCCGCATTTTCGTTTATATTTGCATCAAGGTAAACAAAGACTGATAAGTCGCCATTGGCTGACAGTGTTACTTCGCACGATTCTTTGGATTTGACTGAAAATACTTTCTCAATGAAGTTATTGAAGATTGGTTTTGTATCGTCCGAAACATAAATATCAAAGTGCTTGGTTTTTAAACTCTGGCGGTCTTTGCCAAGCATTTTTGCGCCGCTTAAGTTCAGCTCAATGATTTTGCCGTCTCTTGAAAGCGTAAAATACCCTGATGGGGCAAAGTCGTATAATTGGGTGTATTTCTCTGCTACAGCTTCTGCAGTTGATTTTGCCAGCATGAGTTCTTCACTCTGCATTTCAAGCTCTATCTGGTGCACTTGCAGTTCGTGAATGAGTTTCAGCGTATCGAGTTTAGAAAGGTTTAGAGCTGTTTTGGGCAGGCTCTTTTTCAGTCGTTCTTCAGCTGTTTGTCTAATATTGGCAGTTGGTTGAATTTTATCATTCATTGTAATCCTTCCAGATGGTTTTAAGGTAAAGCTAAAGAAGTTCCTTCTACGGCTTCAGCGTACCATGAAATACTATATGCCAATCGCATCCATCGTATCGTAGAGTGCCTTCTTGTTTTTCTCTGACATCGGACAGAGAGGAAGACGATATTCTTCTTCAATCATTCCTCTGCGAGCCATAGCGGCTTTGATTGGAATAGGATTGGTTTCGATGAAAATATCTCTCATAAATTTGTAGTACTTGAAATGCAGAGACCTGGCCTTCTCTAAGTTTCCTGCAAAGAATGCATCTATCATGTCTTTGAGCGGGCCTGGAATATAGTTTGAAGCTACGCTTATTACGCCTTTAGCTCCAAGAGACATCATTGGAAGAGTCAGAGAATCGTCTCCGCTCAATACAGTAATATCGCAGGCAGAAAAAATTTCGCTGACTCTGTCAACACTACCACCTGCTTCCTTAATAGCAGGAATGTTGGCGTTTTTGCTGAGTCTTGCGACTGTTTCAATTGCTATTGCTACACCTGATCTTCCGGGAACATTGTAAAGGACTACAGGTAAACCAATTTCGGCTACTGCAGAAAAGTGCCTGTAAAGACCTTCCTGCGTCGGCTTATTGTAATATGGTGTAACCTGAAGTGTGCCGTCCGCTCCCATTTTCTTGGCCTCTCTGGTCTGTTCGACAGCCTCGGAGGTACAGTTAGCTCCGGTGCCTGCAATTATCTGGCAACGGCCGTTAGCTCTTTCAATGACTGTTTCTATTACTTTGAGGTGTTCTTCAATAGGAAGCGTCGGAGATTCTCCGGTAGTGCCGACAGGGACTATTCCATCAACTCTGCCTGCTATTTGAAAATCAACTAACTCTTTAAGTTTTTCAAAATCTACTTTTCCATTCTTAAAAGGTGTTACTATTGCTGTGTACAAGCCTTTGATTTCCATACGGCGCATTCCTTTTGTTATTTGGTTAGACTGAAGATGGTTAAGTAAGAGTAAAATAGAAAGATAGAAATATCAATCCTGATTCAATCAAAAGGCTAAAATTGACAATTAGTTTTCCCGCTGAAGACTTCGACAACCGGCCCGGTCAAAAAAACCTTATCTAAATCGTGGATCCCTTCCGGAATTTCTACACTCAGAGCATCTCCGCTTGCGGTTTGAAATTTGACTAAATGCCCTGCCTTTCTAAATAAACAGGCGCAGATTGCCGAAGCAGAAATACCAGTGCCGCAGGCCAGGGTCTCGTCTTCTACGCCTTTTTCGTAGGTTCTTATATGGAAGTTTGAGCCCGAATCACCTATAGGAGATACAAAATTCACATTCGTGCCGCGAGGTTGAAAATCTTTGTGGTATCTGATGAATCTCCCTTCTTTAACTATGTCTATCTTATCAATATTATCATCAAAAATAACCGCGTGCGGAACCCCTGTATTACCAAAGAAGAGACTGATGCCTTCGACTGAAACTTCCCTGAATTTCTCCTTGTACGGAATCTCTATCTTAACAATAGATTCGGATATAATTTCGGTAAAAAGGAGTCCTGAATCAGTCTGAGCTTTTAGCGTTTTGTTAAGGTTAAAGTATCTGTAAGCATAGAGAGAAGCGCATCTGAGTCCATTTCCGCACATGGATTCTCTTCCACCGTCGTTATTAAAGAAAACCATTTTGAAGTCAAAATCCTGCCCACAATTACGACTTACAATAATCAGCCCATCTGCCCCGATTCCTCTCTTTCTGTGACAAAGAAAACTAATCTGTTCGGATGAAGGCAAAGCACAATTTGGCAGTTTAGACTCATTGATTACAATGAAGTCATTCCCTGCCCCGTGCATCTTTGTAAACTCAATATTCATAGTTTAACCAAACATTTTTCCAAAAGTGTATCCTGAATAGAAGAGTTTCGCAAATGGTTAGCATAAAGCTATTCAATGCCATATAATTTAGCTAATCTTCCAATGAAAGGGTATTTTAAATGCAATCGAGTATTAGTTTGCCCCACAAGAAGTCATTATTTATATTCAGACGAGACTTGAGATTAGAGGACAATACGGCTTTGATTGCTGCGCTCAAAGAATCTCAATCTGTAATCCCTGCATTCATTTTTGACCCCAAACAAGCCGATAAAGCCCAAAACCAATACTTCTCGGAAAATGCATTTGGTTTCATGATTGAATCACTGAAAGATTTAGATGCGCGACTAAAATGCATTGGGTCGCACCTATATATATTTCATGGCCTCTCAGAAGAAGTCATATCAGAACTCATAAGCAAAGAATCAATAACTGCGGTTTATATAAACAAAGATTACACTCCTTTCAGCAGAAAAAGAGACATCGAGATAAGAACTCTTTGTCAAAGGAACACTATCGCATTCAATGAGTTTGCCGACGCCTTGATTAATGAGCCTCAATCTGCATTAAAGAAGGACAATTCTCCATACACGATTTTTACTCCGTTCTGGAAAAATGCCTCTAAAATCCCTGTAAAAAGACCTGAACTAAACCGTTTAAAGAATTACTGCGCGCAGGCTATTTCCCTGGAAAAACATCTGCTGGAATATAAGGACAACTCACTGAGACTAAAAGGCGGCAGAGCAAATGCATTCAAGCTATTGGAAGATGTTTCAAGTCTAGAGAGTTATGTCCCTGACCGCGATTACCCTGGCATTAAGGGGACATCAGGGTTATCGGCGCATTTAAAGTTCGGGACAGTATCTATAAGAGAGGCTTACTACGGCATTGCGGACAAACTGGATGTAGAACATCCCCTATTAAGACAGTTCTACTGGAGAGATTTTTTCTATCATATTGCCTATCATTTTCCAAAAGTCTTCGGAAAATCTTTCCATGAAAAATATGAGAAGGTCAAATGGGATTATGACACAGAAAAATTCTCAGCCTGGTGCGAAGGTAAAACAGGGTATCCGATTGTGGATGCAGGGATGAGAGAGTTAAATTCTACTGGCTCCATGCATAATCGGGTAAGGATCATTGCCGCAAGCTTCCTGACTAAAGACCTCCATCTTGATTGGCGCTCCGGGAAAAAATATTTTGCGCATAAATTGACCGATTATGACCCAAGCCTGAATAACGGTAACTGGCAATGGGCCGCAAGCACAGGTTGCGATGCCCAACCCTATTTCAGAATCTTTAATCCATGGAACCAACAGCAAAAATACGACCCTGAATGTACTTACATAAAGAAATGGATCCCTGAGTTGAGAAATTTGAGTCCAAAGCAAATACACGACTCTGAACATAGCTCTATAAATGGGTATCCTGAACCGATTGTTCAGCATTCCTTAGAATCAAAAATAGCAATAGAAAGGTATAAATTAACAATATGAATCAAAAACCTTTAGTAGGAATAAGCAAGTGCCTTTTAGGTGAAAAAGTCAGATATGACAGCGGTCATAAACTTGATAGGTACCTTCACGACATATTGGGAAAGTATGTCGAGTTTGTTCCAGTCTGTCCTGAGGTAGAATGCGGCATGAGTATCCCAAGAGAAGCCATGCGCCTTGAAGAAATAGAAGGGAATATCCGTCTTGTTACGCAGAAAACAAAAAAAGATATGACTCCTCAGATGGATAAATGGATGACAGGAATGCTTTCCGAATTAACCAATATGCCTCTCTGCGGTTTTATCTTTAAATCAAAATCACCAAGTTCAGGACTTCTGAGGGTTAAAGTTTACGGGCTAAAAGGCAGCATCACTAAAAATGGAGTCGGCATTTTTGCGAAAGGTTTTACTGATTCCTTTCCCTCTGTGCCTGTCGAAGAAGACGCTAGGCTCAATGACGGAGATTTAAGGGAGAATTTTATTGAACGCATATTTGTCATGTTGCGCTGGAATAATATGAATCAGGAAAAGAAGTCCTTAAATAAAATAATGGAGTTTCATACCATCCATAAATATCTGCTCATGTCGCACTGCCCGAAAACTCTGAAAGAACTTGGAGGAATCCTTGCAAATGGAAAAATGAATCAGATAGATGATTTATATAAAGAGTATTTCAAAAAATTCATTCCGGCGCTCGGAAAAATCGCTACTGTCAAGAAAAACACAAATGTTCTTCTACATATCATGGGTTACTTCAAAAATAATCTGACCGGAGATGAAAAAAAAGAGATGATAGATACTATTGACAGTTATCATAAGGAGATTGTCCCCTTGATAGTTCCTATCACACTGCTTAATCACTATGTCAGAAAGTATCAAGAAAAATATCTCAAAGACCAGATATATTTGAACCCGCATCCAATGGAGCTGATGCTTAGAAACCATGTTTAATGAATATAAAATATATGAATAAAATTGATATGACTGCGTTAAAATTTTTGTCCAATATTAAATGGTGCATTTCAATAACTTTATTGTTTCTGGTCAGTTGTACTGGAATCCCTGACGGAGTTAAACCTGTAACACCTTTTGAAGCCTCAAAATATCTGGGAAAGTGGTATGAGATAGCAAGACTTGATCATAGCTTTGAACGAGGCCTGACTGAGGTTTATGCGGTTTACAGTGAAGGTAGCGACGGCGACATTAAAGTTGATAATTTTGGCTATGACGCCAGCAAAAAAGAGTGGAAATCTATCCAGGGAAAAGCGTATCTTATTGAATCTCCAGATACAGGCCGCCTTGGAGTGACCTTCTTCTGGCCGTTCTATTCTTCATATAACATTATAGCTCTTGATAATGAACATTATTCTTACGCCATGGTCTGTTCATATAATAAGTCATATCTGTGGATACTTTCAAGGAGCAAAACTATTGACAGTAAGACACTAAAGAAACTTATAACAGAAGCCCAATCCCTAGGTTTTAACACCTCAAATTTAATTTATCCTCAGCAAAATGAGCACACAAAAGAGTGATTCGGAAAGATTATCTTGATAACTCAAAGTTTAATTTGTTCATTTTCCTCTGTATCTGAGTCAAAATTAACTGGAAGACGGACAATATTCTTTGGGTCAATCTTGAGCGCTGCTATATCTGCGATTCTCTTCATTGATTCCTCGGGAGAAACCTTGCCGCTGGCAAGTATTTCGATCTCTGTCCTGATGATTTTACTTATCCTAAGATAATCCATAGATGATGGCCTTGGCAGGCAGTATTTTCTTAAGGAGGCAACATATTTCATATAGTCAGATATTTGACTGTTTTTCAGATAGTTTGAATTAACAGGAATCAAACCCGTACTATTAGCCACACTGACAATTTTATCCTGCTCATTAAGGTATTTTATAAGCTCCATTGAGAGCTTTTTATTTCTAGTGTTGCTCCCTATCCCAGCGGCTATTGTTCTTCTGGCTGAAACAAATGCTGGAGGCTGACCAAACTCAGTTGGCATCGGAACAAATTTCCAGTTGGTCCCTGCATTTTTATCAAGCTTGTCTGCAAATATTATCAAGTCGCTTCTATCAAGTATAATACCAGCCTTATCTTCGGGTACAATTTTACTTTTGAGTAGTAACTGATAGCTTGAGTCCATACAGAAATAGAAGGTTCTGAGGTTATCCTTATTGAAGCACTCGTGAATAAATTTTAAAGAATCATAAAGTCCCTGCGAATGTAGAAACCATTTGCCATCTTTGTAGAATGGATCATTAGTTCCATACAAAAGAGTCAAAACTGTAACAAATGTCGTGAGTTCTTCAGCCTTTTGTATATTCATCAATATCGGATATATGTCAGGAATTTTTCTCAATTCTGCTATCGCCTGCTCAATATCAGCCCAGTTTTTAGGTTCCCATGGGATAGGCAAATTGGCCTTCTTAAAAAGCTTCTCATTGTAATAAAGGCCAGCATATTCATACAGGCTCGATATTCCATAAATCTTTTCTTCGCCTGTCCTATTGATGAATGCTCTATCATCTTTATCAAAACCCATTTCAGCAAACAGCTCATTAACAGGTAAAAGCTTGCCTTGCTGAGCAAAATAAAAAATCAGATTCCCGCTCAAAACAACGACATCCATTGAGATTTTGTTTGAACGAAAAAGCGTATCAGCTTTGATTGCTATCTGGTCTTCCTGCCCGCTTAGATAATAAAGGTTTATCTTTATTTCAGGGTTTTGTTTCTCAAAACTCTCAATCGCCATTGAGATCCAGCTTCCCACATAGTCTTCTTTAGTGACATAACTAGCCACAAACAAGTTCAATTCTTGTTTAGTGTACGCAGTTTGCTGTAGATGCCTGTTATCTGCAAAGAGGCAAAACTGCAGACTGCCCAAAAGCAAAATTAGCACAATTAATAATTTTCGTTTCATTTTGTTTGGCAATTCCAATATTTTTCTTACAAGTGGCAAAAGTAGTCTCTTTGAAATACTATATTACTTTAAAATAACTTCAAGATTAATGATGAGAGGGCGATTTGAAGAAATCACTTAAAATTGGTTTATCCGCAGGTCTCTATAGCGGAGAAATCGAAAGGCCAATAGAAAAAGGCCGGGCTTATGTTTCTAATGATTATGTGCAATCTGTGGCAAGATCAGGCGCAATACCGATTATTTTTCCAATTATATCAGACTCTAGCCAGATAGAACAAATGATGGAACTTGTCGATGGACTGATTTTGACGGGCGGAGACGATATTAACCCCCTGCTCTACGGTGAAGAACCTCATATTAAACTCAGGAATGTTATCCCTCAGCGAGACATCTTCGAATACGAACTTCTCAAATATGCTCAGAAAAGAAAAACTCCAGTACTTGGTATCTGCCGCGGGCATCAACTCATAAATACATTTTTTGGCGGCTCTCTCTATCAGGACAATTCGCTTAAAGAATCATCCTATATAAGACACTCTCAGTCGAAAGGAAATGATTTTCTGGAACATACAGTCAACATTAAGAAAGACTCATGGATTCACTCCTTCCTTGGGAATAAAATTCTTACCAATAGCTATCACCATCAGTCAATAAAGAATCTGGCAGATGGCTTCACAATTTCTGCCGAATCAATGGATGGAATAGTAGAAGCTATTGAAAAATTAGGCGAGGGTTTCTTTTGCGTAGGAATCCAATGGCATCCCGAAATGATGTCAGATAAAAATCAACCGATGCAGAACATCTTCAACGAGTTCTCAAAAGTTTGTGCCAAAAACATCGCATCTGTAATATTCACACCATATTGCTCTACTTTCATGGAAATCTAGCCGGCTGCTTCATCGCCAGGAACATCAAAAGTTATGTACTTCCTTTCAAAATACTGGCCTTTATGGGCAGGCACTTCAATATCGTTCAGAAGTCCGAACACCCTGTCATCCCTGTAATATACAAATCGCCCATACAATCTTCCATCTTTCTGAAATATCATCAGAACGCTTTTAGTGATAGAATTGAAATTGAAACGCCATCTATGGATGAATTCGTTTTGTCCTTTTCCTAAATAACCATCCTTATTGAAGGTGACAATTATCTTTTTTTTATTCTCTGAATCTACGATAAAGAAAAATTCATTATTTAATAAAAGTTTTTTTAACTTTTGATGTAAAATAGTGCTTTTAATCAGGCTAGCGATAAGCTTAAAAATCAAACCTATTATTGCAACTACAATTATTGAACTAATTATTATCATTGTAGCTTTTAAAACCTCTACATAGGTTAGAGGATCGATCACACTTTCAATTATACTATTC
>JBAXXY010000018.1:0-27000 GCA_037127655.1 Lentisphaerota bacterium | reverse complement strand
GAAAATCCTTGAATAATATTTTTCAATAATTCAATGATTGCAAACCTGTTACAAATAAAATAGTTAAATCAGTGGTCTTTGAACGCTTTTTAGATATAATTCAAAAATACATATTTACGCTCAATTTTGAAAAAGGCTTTTGACTTAATATGAATTTTAAATTTATTGGCGGTATTCTCATAATAGTCGGGACATGCATAGGAGGCGGAATCCTTGCTTTGCCTGTCGGAACTTCACCCGACGGATTTCTTCTATCAACACTAGTGCTTCTGACTGTATGGGTTTTAATGGTTGTCGGAGCACTTTATGTTCTTGAAATGACTCAATGGTTTCCTCCCGGCGCAAACATCATTTCTATTTCTCATGCTGCACTAGGCAAGTGGGGAGAAGTTGTAGCATGGATAGTTTATATGTTCTTATGTTACGCTCTCATAAGCGCATACATTGCCGGCGGTGGAGATATCATAAGATACTTTTTCCATCTGGCAGGCATAAAAATAGCAGGGTCAATCACAGGTGTCATTTTTGTTCTTTTCCTTGGCGGGGCAGTTTACAAAGGAGTGAAATCCATTGACCTGATAAATCGCGGGCTGATGGTATGTAAATTTGCAGCACTTTTCACGATAATATTTCTGATTGCTCCTCATGTTGAGACTCAAAATCTCTTCAGCGGAAATCCGAGATATGTGGCATCTGCCATAAGCATAACAATCACATCATTTGGTTTTTCTCTTGTCGTCCCGAGTTTGTACGACTATTTCAAAGGCAATGTCAAGAAGATGAAACGAATCATTTATGTAGGAAGTATAATTCCACTAGTTTGTTACATCCTTTGGATGCTGGTGATAATGGGTTCATTGCCTTCTACAGGTGAAAATGGGCTCCTAAGCATACTAAAATCAGGCGATGCTACCAGCGGGTTAATGATAGGAATAGAGAAATTTCTGGAAGTGAAATCCATTACTGCAATCAGTCGTTTCTTTATATCTGTATGCGTGCTGACTTCATTTCTTGGCGTTTCTCTAGCGTTGTCTGATTTTTTCGTCGATGCATGCAAACTAAAGAAAGACAGGCTAGGCCGCATAAAGAAGTGTATGCTCACATTTATTCCGCCATTGGTCATAGTAATTTTTTACCCCAAAATATTTGTAATAGCGCTATCCTACGCAGGGCTTTTTGTAATCATTCAGCAGATAATTCTGCCTACTTTCATAATCTGGAGAGGCAGATATGTACTTGAACTTGCTAAAGGCTACAGAGTTCCTGGCGGCAAAAAAGGGCTGGTTGCGACATTTACAATTGGCATCATAGTCTTTGCTATATGCGCCTTGGGTTGCTTTAATTTTATATCTATAATCGGATAGAACTTTTCTTCCATGCATAAAAAAAGGAGCCATTCGGCTCCTTTTGATCTAAATGGATTCTCTTTTTAAAGATTAATTTAGATTGATTATACTCTTGTCATAATCTTCAGGCGGTAGAAATCCTAAAAATTCTATACATGTAGCAGCTGCAGAGCTTATTCCTAAACCTTGATTTAGTTCAGTTTTGTAATCACTCTTGTATTCCGGATCGTAAACTATAAATGGAACAGGGTTTAATGAATGGCTTGTCTTTGCCTCAATAGTTCCATTTTTATCAACTATAGCTTGTCCCTTTTTATCGTGCTGATACATATCGTCACAATTTCCATGGTCGGCTGTGATTAGAAGAACTCCGCCTGCCTTTTTTACGGCGGCGGCAAGTCTTTTTACGCATAGGTCCAAGGCCTCTACAGCAATAATTGTAGACTGGTAGATACCGGTATGTCCTACCATGTCGCCATTCGGAAAGTTCAATCTGATAAAATCATACTTGCTGCTTTCGATGGATTTTAAAACTTCGTCTGTGATTTCTGCGCATTTCATCCATGGGCGCTGTTCGAAAGGTACTACATCGGATCTGATTTCTTCATAAGTTTCAAGTTTTTCATCGAATTTACCTGTCCGGTTGCCATTGAAGAAATAAGTCACATGACCATATTTCTGAGTTTCGCTTATCGCTAAAATTCTGACATTAGATGCGCAAAGGTATTCACCCATAGTTCTGTCAATTAAAGGCGGGTTAACAAGGTATTTCTTTGGAACCTTCAAGTCTCCGTCGTATTCCATCATTCCGGCATAGTAAACATTTGGTCTTGGAGCTCTGTCGAATATTTCAAATTTGTCATCCTCGAAGGCGGCTGTTATTTCTAAAGCTCTATCACCTCTGAAGTTAAAGTATATAACAGCATCTCCATCATTTATTTTGCCGACAGGGACTCCAGAGGCATCTGCAATCACAAATGGAGGAAGATCCTGGTCAATTGCCTTTGTTTCTTTTCTAAGAGTATCGATAGCTTCTTTTGCCGATTTGAAAGTTCTGCCCTTCGCATGAACATGGATATCCCAACCTTTTCGAACCATATTCCAGTCTGCGCCATATCTGTCCATTGTTATTTGCATTCTTCCGCCGCCGGAAGCTATCTGGATGTCACATCCGGAAGTTCTCAATTCCTCCATATACTTTTCAAATGGCTCCACATAAAGAAGAGCTGATGTCTCAGGAACATCTCTGCCGTCAAGAAGAATATGAATCCTTATCTTTTTGATCCCCTCAGAATTTGCTTTGTTTATCATAGCTTTGAGGTGATCTATATGGCTGTGGACATTACCGTCAGAAAATAAACCAAGGAAATGGAGAGCCGAATTTTTTGTTTTACAGTTTGATACTACTTCCTTCCAAACTTCGCCATTGAACATGCTCCCAGACGCTATTGCAGCATTTATAAGTTTTGCTCCCTGGTCAAATACTCTTCCGCATCCAATTGCATTATGCCCTACTTCGCTGTTGCCCATATCTTCATCACTAGGAAGGCCTACAGCTTTTCCGTGAGCTTTGAGTTTGGTATTCGGAAGGGTTTTGAGCATATTGTCAAGTGTTGGTTTGTACGCCTGCAAAAAGGCATCTCCATCTTTATATTTGCCGAAACCTACGCCGTCGAGTATGCACAATACTACAGGGCCTCTTCTCTTTTGAAACTTAGAATTGATTTTGAGCGGATTTAACATATTGATTCCTTATTTATCGATTATTATTATTGGATCATTTACATAAATATTTCAAATTGATATAATGATCAGCTAAAAGGTCTG
The DNA here is from genome assembly GCA_037127655.1 of Lentisphaerota bacterium. Lineage (GTDB taxonomy): Bacteria > Verrucomicrobiota > Lentisphaeria > Victivallales > GWF2-38-69 > GWF2-38-69. Next base: position 23,827 of record JBAXXY010000018.1, on the reverse strand, counting down.
AAGAAATTTATTCTTCCTCAGGCTTTTTTTAGAAAATCACAAACTCTAGTTTAGTCAAAAAATTTTATTTGTTAATGGAGGAACCATGCTTAGGTCTAAAAAAATTACGATAATGCTGTTGTTGGCTCTTAGTTCACTAATGACTTTTGCCGATGATACAACTGTTTATGAAAATACTTCTCAACAGACAACTGAATCTATAGCAGGACAGGACAAACTCTCAAATTCCTTGAAGGAAACTGATTTAGAGATAAAAATCAGACAGAAAATTGAGAAACAAATACAGGAACAAAATTCTGTTGCGCAGGAATCCTCTCAGGTTCAAACAAAAACCAATTACTCAGACCTTCATATAGCTTTAATGTACATACCAAATAGACTAATAGATCTAACGGACATCATCACAATTGGCGCGGGAGTCGGTCCGGAAGCAAGTTTGGAGCTTACATTAACTAAATGGGGACAGTTCGGAGCAAGTTACGGAGACAGGTATTTTATAGAAAAAGGGTTTAACAGACAGTACGGCGGCGGATATTCAGGCGGATACAACGCAGCATTTGCCTGTTGGAGCTATGAAGAACAAGTTGTAGATTATTGCTTCGGCACTGTTAATCCTTATGTCAATTTGAATCTTAAAAACAGCTCAATCCCTTGCCCTTGTTCAGAACCTTATAAAAGCGGGAATGTGGACTTCTGGAGAATTGGTGTGCAGGGAGGCTGGTTAGTGGATGTTGAAGTGGCAATTCATCCAACTGCTATTGCAAACTTCTTTACTGGGTTCGCATTCATCAGATTAACAGATACTTCAGATTTATAATTTAGGATATTTTTATGCAAAAAGAAGAAATAAAAAGCCTGGTAGCCACGCTGCTCAATAAAGGCATTTCGCTTTCAGATATACAAAAACAACTTCAATCAGAGCATGCAGTCAGAATGACTTTTCTGGATTTAAGACTGATTGCATCTGAAATAGAATCAGTTGACTGGTCAAAACAGAAATCTGATATGAATGCCAAAAAGGCTGAAGAAAAAGCCAAAGAAGAAAAAAAGAAAAAAGAAACGAATCTGGAAGATGTTGAAGAAGATATTGACGGAGGAAAAACAGTTATAGAAGTTAGTAAGCTCACTCGCCCCGGATCTGTGGCCAATGGTTCAGTGAAATTTGCTTCTGGCGCTAAAGCCGACTGGGTTCTTGATCAGTACGGAAGACTCGGACTTGATAAGCCTGAAGGCGAGCCAACTCCAGAAGACCTAAAGGAATTCCAAACCGAACTCCAAAAACTTCTCTCACACGGTAGATAAGTAAAGCGCCTTTTACCTTGACTAAAACAAAAAGGCTTCGGCATAAACCCGAAGCCTTTTGATTTTTAAGCGTGCAGATTGAGTTTTCTTGCAGCTAATGCCTCATCAAGTCTGCGGACAGGCATTTTGATAGGAGCTTCATGTAAAGCATTAGGATCAGTATCAACCATTTTGGCAAGCTCTATCATTGCTTCGATGAACTTGTCAAGAGTTTCTTTGCTCTCTGTTTCTGTAGGCTCTATCATCAAGCATTCATGTACTATCAATGGGAAATACATTGTAGGCGGATGAAAGCCTTTATCCAAAAGGCCTTTGGCTATATCAATAGCTTTAACACCTTTTTTAGCATGTTCTTCTGCTGTCAAAACGCACTCGTGCATACAGAATCTATTATAGGCTTGTTTGTAATACGGAGCAAGTTTTACTCTGATGTAGTTAGCATTAAGAACTGCATTTTGAGAAATTCTTACGAGTCCTTCTCTTCCGACTGTAAGCAAATACGCGTAAGCTCTTAATATGATTCCGAAATTGCCATAGAACGGAGCTATGTATCCGATTGATTCAGGGAAATCATAGCGAAGCCCGAACATGCCATCATCAAATCTGACCACTCTGGAAATAGGCAGATATGGAACCAATGCTTCAACTACAGCTACTGGGCCAGATCCAGGGCCGCCGCCGCCGTGAGGAGTTGAAAATGTCTTATGTAAGTTTATGTGCATTACATCGAATCCCAGGTCTCCGGGACGAAGTCTGCCGATAATAGCATTGAAGTTTGCGCCATCGCAATAAGCAAGACCGCCAACTTCATGGACAAGTCGGCATATTTCCCTTACATTGCTATCAAAAAGACCAAGCGTATTTGGAGCTGTAAGCATAAGCCCTGCTACTTCAGGGCCCAAAGCTTCTCTAAGTGCAGCCATATCAACATTGCCGCGTTCGTCTGTAGGAATAGTTCTGCATTCAAAGCCTGCTACAGTCGCACTCGCCGGATTTGTTCCGTGAGCAGCATCAGGAATGAGCATTACTTTCCTTCTCTTGTCTCTTCTTGCATTGTGATAAGCGGCAATTATCATCACACCGGTAAGTTCCCCATGAGAACCTGCCAGAGGCTGCATTGTGCATTGGGAAAAACCTAAAATATCGCTAAGCATTCTTTCTGTTTCGTAAAGTACCTCAAGCGCGCCCTGGCTCATTGCGCCGCCATGCCTCAATTGAGGCCACAAAGGATGAAGTTCAGCAAAACCTGCGAGCGTTGCTACTCTTTCGTGTAGCTTAGGATTGTATTTCATTGTGCAGGAACCAAGTGGATAGAATTGCGTATCGAGTCCTATATTTCTTGTGCTTAATTTTGTAAAGTGCCGCATTGCGTCAAGTTCAGTAACCTCCGGAAGGTTAGCCGGTATGCTTCTTAACATCTGTTCGGAAACAGGACAAGCTTCCGGAACATCAAGAGCCGGTAGGGTAGAGCCTTTTCTGCCTTTTCTGCTTATTTCGTAAATTAGTTCCATAGTACAGCCTCCATTGTATTGGCTAGAGCCTTCATTTCTTCTTTTGTGCGCTTTTCAGTTACACAGATAAGCAGTTGATCCTTTCTTGTCGGATAATATCGCCCGAGAGGAAACCCGATAGCAAAACCTCTATCTATAAGTTTCTGAACAATTTCCGATGCATCGCACGGAAGTTTGATTACAAATTCATTAAAGAATGGGCTGTCCCCAACTGGTTCAATTCCCTTTATCCCAAGAAGAAGATTTCTTAAATAGACAGCCTTTGAAGAACAGAGTCTTGCGACTTGTCTCAATCCTTCTTTGCCAATTACCGTTAAATATACCAGTGCTGTAAGCGCGCAGAGGTTTTCATTGGAGCATATATTGGACATGGCATCTTCTCTTCTAATATGCTGTTCTCTTGCCTGCATAGTAAGCACATAGCCTATTTTGCCATCCTTATCAACGGTCTGACCGCAAATACGACCTGGCATTTTTCTCATGCATTTATCATTGCACGCCATAACTCCAAGGTACGGGCCGCCGAAACTTAACTGTATGCCAAGGCATTGACCTTCAGCCGTTACCACATCAAATCCCATTTCTCCTGGAGTCTTGATCATTGCAAGAGATGTGAGATAAGTAGAGCATATAGCAATGGCTCCGCGCTTATGAACTTCTGCAGTGAATTCAGTCCAGTCTTCAATTGAACCGAAGAAATTTGGGTACTGAACTATTACGCAGGCAGTTTTGTCATTAATAGAATCAAGCAGAGAAGAAAGAGAGGATTCTACTCCTGTGCTTGGGACTTCGACAAGTTCTACGCTCAGATTACTTGAATAGCAATGAATCATCTCTCTGTAAATAGGAGAAATTGCGCCTGAAATAACCGCTCTTCTTCTTCTTGTAACTCTGCATCCAAGCATCATTGCCTCGAATAAAGCAGTTCCGCCGTCATACATTGAAGCGTTGCTTACATTCATTCCACTAAGGGTGCAGATAGCAGTCTGATATTCGTAAATTGCCTGTAGCGTCCCCTGAGAAGCTTCTGGCTGATAAGGAGTATAAGCTGTATAGAACTCGCTTCTTGATGTAACTTCGCTTACTGCTGATGGGATGAAGTGATCGTAAAAACCCGCTCCGACAAAATTAACAAGCTCAGTCTTATTCCTCTTGGCAAGTTCTTTGATGTGTTTAACCACTTCAAATTCAGACATTGCCTGAGGCATATATTTAAACTGTGGATAAGGCCCCTTTACTTCTGCTTTTGTCCAAAGATCATCTAAATCCTTGCAGCCAATAGCCTGAAGCATTTCCTTTACATCCTGGTCTGTATTGGCTATATAAGGCATGACTAACCTCTTTTTAGTATTTGATTATAATGTAGCTACAAATGCTCTGTATTCTTTCTCGTCCATGAGGCCGTCCAATTCTGATGCATCAACATCTTTCATCTTGCAAATCCAGGCATCTTCTTCAGGCGAATCATTAACAAGTTGAGGATTAGCGTCAAGTTCTTTATTCGCGTCACAAACAATGCCTGAGACAGGGGAAAAAACATCTGAAGCGGCTTTGACTGATTCAACGACTGTCAACACTTCGCCGGCATTAATTTGAGCACCAATAGCCGGAAGTTCCACAAAAGTTATGTCGCCAAGTTCATGGGCGGCATGATCTGTGATTCCGATTATTGCTTCTGTCCCGTTCAACACTATCCACTCGTGCTCTTTTGTAAATTTTTTCATGGTATCTCCTTACCTTTATTTTTGATGATTTATGTAAATTAACAAATCTTCATTCTTACTGAGCCATTTTTGTAGAAAGGCATCTCTACAACGACGCCTGGAAATGGTTTGCCGCTAATTTCAAGGTTGACTTTGCTCCCCGGCACAAGTCCTGATTTCGGACAGACAAAAGCCAGCGCGACAGCCTTTTCAATAATAGGAGAGAACATCCCTGATGTAACTGCTCCAATCTCTTTTCCGTCAAGGCTTAAAACTTTATTTCCTGCCCTTGCGGCTCTTCTGCCTTCAAGAACTATTCCGATCAGGCTCTTGGTTACTTTTGAAGAGTCTTTCAAAATCGACTCGCACATAAAACTACTTCTCTTTTCAAGACCTAATATAGGGCCAAATCCAGCTTCAACAGGGGTTGTATTTTTATCCATTTCGTGTCCATACAGAGGATAACCTACTTCAAGTCTAAGAGTATCTCTTGAACCTAATCCAGCAGGTTTGACTCCGTCAAATGAAAGCAGAATGTCCCATAACTCTCCAACTTTATCGGCAGGAACATAAAATTCAAAACCTAGTTCGCCTGTGTAGCCTGTTCTGCTGATTATTGCTGGAATTCCTCTAACTGTAGTTTTAATCCACTTATAATTTGAAGGAAGTTCAGCTCTTTTTAGTCCGAGTTTATCCATAATTTCGGCAGCTTTAGGCCCCTGCAGATCAAGTTTTCCTGTCTTTTCAGAATCATTGGATATATATAGGCTATCAGGAAGTAGGCTCTTAATCCTCGCGAAATCTGAATCAATCGTTCCGGCATTAACTACAATCATAAACTCTTCATCTGCCATTCTGTAAATGATAAGATCATCCATTACTGTGCCTTTATCGGAGAGAAGAAAATTATAACGGGCAACGCTGACTTTCTGGTCTGCTACTCCTCTTGGAAAGATTTTATCGAGAGCCTGAGCTGTATCTTTGCCTTTGATTATAAACTCGCCCATATGACAGGTATCAAAAACGGACACTCCTTTTCTTGTGTGATGATGTTCAGCTAAAATGCCATCTTTGTATTGAACAGGCATGTCCCAACCGCCAAAAGGAACCATTTTGGCGCCAAGTTTGACATGTTTTTCGTAGAGAGGAGTCCTTCTGAGATTGTCCATAGTTGCCTTCCCAATATTTATGTAGTTTTAAGAAAACAAAACACTTATGATGTAATTCCAAACTGCTATAAAAATGTTATATTAAAAATACAAATAAGTTCATATCCTAAACTTAGATAAAAAAAGGCGTGTTGAAACGCCTTTTTTAGTTAATTAAGCCTTATTGATTAATTCCTTATGTCTGTCATTGTGAAATCATCTCCTTTCGGATCAAGGAAGAATATCCCGGCTGCGAAGTCAACAACTTCAAAAAGATGAACTTCTGCATCAAGTTCTCCAAATATTGCGCCTTCAGCTCCGATTGAGAACATATCTTCTGGGCCTTTCCAGAAATTATAAACACTGTTATCAAGAGAAGGAACTCCGCTGTAGTAGTTAAAATACTGTTGAACTCCTCTAGTCGTATCAGTCATCTCTGTATTTTCAGCAGAAAGCATCATGAAGCTTGCATTCCAACCTGATTGAAGTCCTGTCCCGTACTGTCTATTATAAGCTTTCATTACTTTGGCGCTTCCACCGATACCGCCGCCGAATGCCATATATCTTGTAGCCCATAGTTTTGCCTTAACTGTAGGACCAAAACCTACGCCAACATCTACAATATCAGTAAAATCAACAATTCTATTAGGGAAGTAAAGCAATAGTTTGTCGCCCCATGTGTCTTTGGCCGGTCCGACTTTTTGAACTGTTGGATTAGCTTGAGGAGATGGTACAGAAGTAATCATTGGTTGATTCTGAGAGCCGTCATTTGCTGTCACAATTAATGGAGTGAAAGCCATTGCGCAAAGAGCGCAAAGAGTTAATGCCACTACTTTTTTGAACATTTCAATATTCCCTTTCTTGGTTGTTTTGTTTTTTTAAATGAAAGTTTTTCTAACTCATTACTCTAATAATTATAGAGTATTACAAAATCAATGCAATATTTCTGTAATTTTAGGAAATTTATTTCTCGTGTTACAATTTTTGGACAAACTATGCTTAATGAATTGCAAATAGAAGTAAGTAGAATCGTTAGGTCAAACCGCAGAACTTTGTCTCTTGTCATAAGCCGTTCAGGCGAAGTAATAGTAAGAGCGCCAATAAAAATTTCACAGCATGCAATCACCCAATTTGTTAACAGGCACGCAGACTGGATTATTAAAAAGCAAAAACAGTTAAAACAAGACACTGAATCTTTATCAGAAGAATGCGCATATTACTTGGGGACTAAATACTGCATAGTTATAGACAATGAGCTTAGCGAGCCATTTAAATTTGACGGAGCTTTCTATCTTTCTGAACGATACTCAAAGCACAAAAAAGAAATTCTTGAATCGTGGTTTAAAGCTCAAGCAACTAAGATTATTAAACCTAAATTTATTGAACTTGCTGAAAAATATTCCATAAAGTTTAACTCTTTATTAATCACAGGAGCAAAGGCAAGATGGGGTTCATGCAATAACAAAAGAAATATTAATTTCAGTTATCGCCTCATTATGGCAGATCTTAAAGCTGTTGAATATGTGATAGTTCACGAGCTTGCTCATCTCATTGAACTAAACCATTCAGGCAATTTCTGGAATGAAGTAAAGAAAATTATGCCCGACTACAAAGAGCATGAAAAGTATCTTCGACTGAACGGACATAAATTCCATATCCGAATCAATTAGATGGCTATCCCAGGCGAAAACTAAAACTCATTTAACAGCTGATTCGGTTTTGGAATTTTTACTTTCTTCTTTCTTTTTGTCTTTTTTGAGCTTTACAGGTCTGCAAAGAGCGTCTTTATCATTTGAACATCTTGCGCATTTTTCGCAGATAAATTTGGGCTTTTTGACAAGCTTAACAATTTCCTTGAAGTTCTTTTCAATTTTCTTATCAGCAAGTTTGCATAGCGTACTCATAATCCTATCCTTTTTTGTTTCTTTATGTTAATGCTATTTTTCATTTTAGTGTCATTCGAATCTTTTACTCTATTTTTTTGAGATTAGTTTGTTATAACAGGATTAAAAGTTTATTTTTTTGTAAATTTTGAGGAGGAAAACCGATTATGAAAACATGTTTTGATAATGATTTTTGGAGTCAAAAGAAAGCAGAAATAGTCAAGAAAGCGATATACGATCTTGATCAAACCTACAAGGATGAAAAAGGAATTAATCATCTTTCGGGCGCCAATTTGCCAAGCAAAAATGAGATATATCAGATTATCGATGATATCGAAGAGATTATTTTCCCCGGTTATGCTAATGAAAAAATTATTGATATAAAAAATATCAATTACTTTATAGGCAATCTAATATCAAAGCTTTATGTAGAACTTTACAGTCAGGTAGCCAGAGCCTTCAAGTACCATTGCAGCACCAAAGATAAATGCTCAGCCTGCAATGTAGAAGAGATGACTGAAAATGCAGTATCTCATTTCATTTCAAGTCTTTCAGAGTTAAGAAACAAAATGAAACTCGATGTGGAAGCGGCCTACGAAGGGGACCCTGCTGCAAAAAGTTTTGAAGAAATAATAATAAGCTATCCCGGTCTCTATGCTTTAATGGTTTACAGAATAGCTCATGAACTTCATGTCAAAGGAGTTCCTCTGATTCCCAGAATTATGACGGAATATGCACATAGCAAGGTGGGAATAGATATCCATCCCGGAGCCCAAATCGATACAAGCATGTTTATTGACCATGGCACAGGTGTTGTTGTCGGCGAGACTTCTATTTTAGGAAAGAATGTCAAGATTTTTCAGGGAGTTACACTCGGAGCTTTGTCTTTTCCTAAAACACCTGATGGTAAACTTATTCGCGATAGGAAGCGCCACCCCACGCTCGAAGACAATGTCACAATTTATTCCGGAGCAACTGTTCTTGGCGATATAGTTATCGGTAAAGGCTCTGTTATAGGCGGAAATGTCTGGCTGACAGAAGGTGTGCCGCCCAATACGGTAGTAACTATTTCTAAAAATGAACTTACTATCAAAACCAAGAAGTAATCAGCATGGCTGCAAAAATATCTTTAAGAACTCCTTCGAAGATAAACTTGTTCCTTAGAATAGCCGGAAAAAGGGATGATGGATATCATAATCTTGAAACTATATTCCTGCCTCTAAAAGATATTTATGATGTTATAGAAATAGATATTAATGACTGTGACGGAATAAGGATTTTCTCATCATCCAAAGATATTCCCTGCAACAATTCCAACCTCTGTCACAAAGCTGCTGAAAGGTATTTAGCAAAGGCTTCAATAAAAACAGGGCTGAACATACATATTGAAAAAAATATTCCGGTAACGGCCGGAATGGGAGGAGGAAGTTCAGATGCAGCAGCTGTCTTGCTTATTCTTCAAGATTATTTTAAGGCTCTCTCAGAAAAAGATCTGGCGAAAATAGCTTTGACTATAGGAGCTGATATTCCGTTCTTTTTGAATCCATCTCCATCTGCTGGCTATGGGGTTGGAGATGTACTAAACCATATAGAGATTAAACAAAATTTTACAGTCGTAATCAGCGCGCCTCAATTTCCTGTCAGCGCAGCGTGGGCTTACAAAAATATGGTAAAACCCTGCGTGTGCGAAAAACTCCAAATAGACGCGCTAATAAACTTGTTAAGCCAGGAAGATTTTAAATCTATAATTCCATTTGTAAAAAATGACTTGGCTCAAGCTCTTTACAATAAATTTCCGCTGCTTGGATCTATCAGAAAAGATATGATTGCCTATGGGCTTGATGCAGTAGAAATTACCGGAAGCGGACCAACTGTTTTCGGAATTTGCAAAGACGATGAAGTCGCAGATGAGGTTCTTGTCAAAATGAAGGCAAAGTACAATTCGACTTTGCTCCTCACCCAATCTAAAATTCTCTTTACCCCCAATCAGATAGTTCATGGATAGAAAAAAACTAAAAATTTGCCATGTTATAACAAGAATGATTATTGGCGGAGCCCAGGAGAATACTCTTCTTTCAGCTATTGGACAAGCAGAGAAAGGGCACGATGTCACTCTGCTTACAGGACCTACAACCGGCCCTGAAGGAAAACTGCTTGAAGGAAAAAATGCCGGCAAAGTCAAAGTGGTAGAAAATGAAAACTTAGTTAGAGAATTGTGTCCGCTAAGCGATATCAAATCCTATTATGAGCTCAAGAAATATTTTGTGCAAGAGAAGTTCGATGTTGTTCACACTCATAGCTCAAAAGCAGGAATTATCGGGCGCTATGCCGCATGGAATGCCAAAATTCCGCTAGTAGTTCATACTATTCATGGTCAAGCTTTTCACAGATATGAAAAACTATGGAAGAACAAGTTATACATTTTTCTGGAAAAATTGGCTGAAAAGAAATGCCACAAGATATTTGCTGTGGCACAGGCGATGATTAATCAGTGTCTTGAAAATGGCATAGGCTATAAAGAAAAATATCGCGTTGTTTACAGCGGAATGGAAATTGAATCATTTTTGAACTCAAAATGCGATTACGCCCTCAAGAAAAAACTCGACATCCCTGAAAACGCGCTTGTAGTTGGAACTTTGGCCAGGCTCTTTCACCTCAAAGGATATGACTACATAGTTGAAATAGCTAAAAAAATAATTGAAGCTGTACCTAATACATATTTTCTGCTTATCGGTGATGGCATCCTTAAGGAAAAGATTAAAAAAGATGCACGCGAAGCAGGATTAGAAAAACATTTTGTCTTTGCAGGACTCCTAAGACCGGAACTCATCCCTGCTTATTTAAGTATAGTAGATGTTCTTCTTCATCTTTCATTAAGAGAAGGATTGCCTCGTTCAGTAGTTCAGTCTCTTGCTTCAGGCAAACCTGCAATAGCTTTTAACCTTGACGGAACTCCGGAAGTTCTTATTAATGGCAAAACTGGTTTCATAACTGAACCAGATGAAATAGATAAAGTTGCAAACTACACAATTGAACTCCTAAAAGACCGAAATAAACGAGAGGAAATGGGCAGAAATGGACGCTCATTCGTAGCTAAAAACTTTGATTGGCATTTCATGGTTGACGAACTTGAAGATGAATATTATAAGGGACTGAAAGCTAAAGCTTGACATTTTATTAAGAATGATTATCTTTTGAGCTCTTCGTTGCCCGGTGGTGTAACGGTAGCACAAGTGCCTCTGGAGCATTTTGTCGAGGTTCGAATCCTTGCCGGGCAGCCATTTTTCTAAATCAAAATCATTCATTTAGTCCTATTTAGATATTACCACCAATTTTTAGTCTTGTAATCAAAATCAATTTTGATTATCTCATTATCTGCATTGTATTTATCAATCCACGATTTAGTCATTTTCCAAGCTACAACTCCTTGTCCCATTGGGAAATAATCTAATAACTTAGTTTTGCTGAGAACAAATACTTTTATTGTTTCTCCTTCATCAATTACCAGAGCAAAATAAGGTTTACAATCAAATGCTTTACAGGCATTATCAATCTTTCTAATATTGTCATTCGGAATACTCAAATATTGTCCTTCTTTACTTTCATTTCGAGAACGACTTTTAACTGAAATCCCCATTAATTCATTAGTAACATAATTTCGAGCAATTAAATCAATCCCCGTATGGTCAACTTTTGCACATTCAAATCCATATTTTGAAAGCCAATACAAAATAAGATTTTCAGCAAAATCTCCCGTTATCTTACTATGTCTTGAACTTTTTTGAATTTTCATATCAATTTATTTGTCAGTAGCGTTTTTTAGCATGAGGCACAACGGTTCATGCTCAAGAATATAAATGAATTTTAGATTGAAAGAGATGATTGTCAATTATAGAATTGTTCGCAATAACTGAAATAGGCTTTGACAGGATGAATATTCGTTAACACTACTAACTGCGAAAGCGACGAGGGAATCACATTTTATAAGCTGACGGCTACGCAGATCCATTCCTATTTATTTTGAACCTTAATTGAATATAAAAAAAGGCTGGGAGGGAACCCAGCCGGCAGGACTATGACTCTACTACTTTTTTAGTTTATTGAACGAATCTTTCGGTTATAATTGTGTAATTGTAAACGCCAATACTGTCAGCTTTAGCACTTGCGTGTGCAGCCTTGAAGGCGTACTTCTTTCCGCTCTCAAGTCCGCCTATCCAGCCAGTTGCTGCCGTAAATGTTTTTTGGTGCCAGTCTTCAATATTTTCGGGAGCTGGAGAAAGCGCATAGGCAATGATGTTGCCTGTGGATTGTTTGTTTTTCTTCATCTCAAAATAGATTTCTCCCGGATTTTCGCCGTCTGTAACCTTGAAGTTTTCAGGTGCCGGAATAAAACCCACTGGTTGAGGCAATTTGCTGAGCGGTAAACCGGAACTATCAAGCATAGCCGTATTGCCTTTGGCAACAGAATTAACATAGTTGCCTAAAGTAGTAAGGTTTGCTTCAAGCGCTATTCTTTTCTCGTTCTTGACTGCCGTATCTTCCTTTGTGCCATGCTGGCATTTTACCAAGGCATCATTAAAGGCTTTTAATGATGCTTGAAGAACACTCAATGCCGGATCAGGATTTGGGTAGTTTGTGTTTTTGGTTAGTTGGCTTATGATGCCCTGCACGAGTTCCTGAAGGTCATTGTCCTTGACTCTTGAGTAATTTATCAACGCTCGTTGATGTTTCATAATAATATTCTCCTTATCAATTTGATTTTTAATATGTTTCGTAAAAATCACAGTCCCGCCAATGAAAATATAAAAAGAGTCAACCGTAAAGCCAGAAAAGTTCTTAATAATTTTAGATAATATTATTTATATATCTGTAGGTTAGGTATTAACAAAATAATAGAAGCATATTACTTTGCAGTAAAGGAATATTACAATTCAATAAAGGATGATTCCTTTAGAGTAAAGGAAGGTTCCTTTGAAACAAAGGATGATTACAATGCAATAAAAGATGACTCCTTTAAAGTAAAGGAAGGTTCTTTTGAAACAAAGGATGATTACAAAGCCATTTTATTTTAGTGGGCAATTTTCCAGGCAAACTGATTTACGGCAAAGATGTTTTCCAAGCGCCACGAACAGAGCATGGTATTCTTTGAATAGAATCGTCTCGTTAGGCAGCTCTTTCATAAACATCGAATGCAGGCTGTCATATTTAATATTCGAGTCTATTCCATAATGCCTTGCTAAAACCCTTTTTGTATAGGTATCTATGACAAAACTTGGCATATCGAAAGCGTAAAGGAGTATCGAATCGGCAGTTTCCGGCCCGATGCCGTTGATTGAAAGCAAAGAATTTCTTATAGTTTCAAGATAACTACTGTCACGAGAACCAATCTTTATATCAGTGAAGTTTTCTTTCCACCATTCAGATAAACTAATAAGCTTTTTGTACTTCTGATTATAATATCCTGAAGACCTTATCTCATTACACAGTGAATCTCTGTCTGCTAAAAAAATATTTTCAGGTGACATTAATCTGCTCCTATTTAAATTAGCAATAGCTTTGATGACATTTGTCCAGGTAGTGTTTTGAGTCAGTATTGCGCCGACGGCTACTTCAAATCGCATTTTGTTATTTGGCTCTTGTCCATGATAGGATGGAATGAGTTCTCCTTCTAAAGTGCTCGGCCACCATTTTTGCGGGCCAAATTTAGAATAGAGTTTTTCGTATATGGAAATAAGGTTGCCTTGCATGATTTTCAGGTTATCATTGAAATAGTTAAAAAATTTTAAAGCTTTAAGACATTATGATTATAAATCTAACTAAGAAAACCATAATCTCAAATAGGCCAAACTTTAGATTGACCAGAATTTTAAGGGCTGGAATTGTCCCTAAAAACAGCTTTTTAACCTCTGATTGCCTTGTGTTGCAGAACTGCAAAATAGCCTTGAATTTCTCCAAACTAAACAATATGGAAGTAATTTTTGTAGATTCCTCTAATGCTGTTTGCAAGATATTGTCAGACTCTTCCAAAATAAATGTTTTTCTAAGAGCTCCGAGATCTGTTTCAATGCTGGTATTACCGCATGGTGCAACTGAGTCAAGCTTAACTCAAGTAGGGGATTTAATTGACCTCAGCGCCGAGCTTACTTCGCAAACCAGGAAAAGCTTATCCTATCTAGTAAATGATATTATTATTCCTGTACCTGATACGGCAATGATGAAGGCAACCAAGGAATAACTGTCTATGAGAATCGGGCTATTTGGAGGCACTTTCGATCCGATACATATCGGCCACTTAAATTTAGCTAAAAGCCTGATTGATAAGAATTATCTCGACAGAATCATTTTTATTCCAGCCGCAAAGCCGCCCCACAAACCCGGTAAACCCATCACAGAGTTTTCGCAGAGGTGTAAAATGGTTGAGCTTGCCGTCAAAGATATCTCCTATTTTTCTGTTTCTAATCTTGAAGAAAAAAGGCTTCCTCTGCCTTCATATACATACGATACAGTTAAAGAATTTAAGAAGATTTACCCTGAAGATACATTGTTTCTGATTATCGGAGAAGACAGTTTGCTTCAAATTCATACATGGCACAGAATCAAAGAGCTGATAAGTTGCTGTGAGATTATTACATACCCTAGACCCAATGAAAATTCATCGCTTGAAAAACTTGAAGCTTTCTGGAGCAAAGAAGATGCAGAAAAACTCTTTGCGTCATTAGTTAATCTTAAACTTTATGAAGTTTCTTCGACTCAGATCAGAGAATCGCTCAAGTCAGGGTACAACGAAAATAAAGTCCTTACTTCAGAAGTCTTAGATTATATAAAAGAAAATAATCTCTACAGATGATCAATCTTCATGGAAGTAGATGAGATGACCACATGTATCGCAAGTTACTGTAAGGCCTTTCTTTGCATCATTAAGTGTCTGCGGAATGAGTTTCAAATGGCAAAAACCGCATGTATTATTGTGAACTTTCGCAAGTGGTTCACCGTCTCTCTTAATTAACCTGACATAAATAGGGAGAATATCAGGAGTAAGTTTTTCCATTTTCTCTAACATTGGCTTTCTTTTTTCCAGAGCGACATTGATTTCAGCCTGAAGATTTTTTTCGAGTTCCTCTAGATCTTTTACGCTTGATTCGATTTCGAGCTGAATATTTTTAACTGCTTTTTCTGCAGCTGCGACAAGTTTCTTCTCTTCCTCGAGTTGTTCATAGACTTTGAGCTGCTTGGTCTCAAGGCCGCTTATGAAAGACTTTTGGCTTGCCACTTCATTGAGCATTATTTTGTATTCTTCATTCTTCTTTATCATGGCTGATTTTTTATTTAAGTCATCAACTTTGGCATTAACATCAGCTATTTTAGCTTCTATCGCTCTTATTTCTTTTTCGGAGTCCTTCACTTTATCTTTGAGTACGGCAAGCTTGTCTTTTTCAGCCCCAAAAGAGGTCAGAATTTCTTTTTTTTCATTTGGAATATTTTTCAGCCTGGCATTCATTCTTTTAGTTCGCATATCGGCTGTTTGGACTTCCAGCATATCTTTAATCCATTGCTTCATTTTATTCCCTCAATTTAAATTATTTTATAAAAGGTCTTGTTGTAATTCATTGCCTGATAATCTCTCTGGCGGAGGTAACCCAAGCAGTTTATATGTCTTATTTGTGGCTATCCTTCCTAGTCTTGTTCTCATTATGTAGCCTTCCTGAATAAGATAAGGTTCATAAACTTCCTCAATAGTGCCTACTTCTTCGCCGACTGTTACGGCTATATTTTTTATGCCTACGGCGATTCCATAAAACTTTTGCACTAAAGCATCCAATATTCTCTTATCCATTTCATCAAGCCCATTTTCGTCAATATCGAGCATATCCAAAGCATCTGATGCCACTTTGGCTGTAATTTTATTATCGACTCTTACTTGTGCGTAATCTCTTGCCCAGCGAAGAAGATTATTGGCAATTCTAGGAGTTCCGCGGCTTCTCTTAGCCAGTTCATAAGCGCCATCTTCATCTATTTCAATTTTAAGAATTTCAGCGGAGCGTTTAACTATTTTTTTAAGATCTTCGGCGGGATAGTAATTAAGGAGGCAGTCAAGCTGGAATCTTGATCTGAGAGGAGAGGATAAAAGTCCTTTTCTTGTTGTAGCGCCGACCAGTGTAAATTTCTTGAGGTTCAGTCTTATTGAACGGGCCCCTGCGCCCTGGTCAAGCATTATATCAATGAAATAGTCTTCCATAGCGCTATAAAGATACTCTTCGACATTTGTCTGAAGACGGTGAATTTCATCGATAAACAAAATATCTCCTTCCTGTAAAGAAGTCAGAAGGCCGGCAAGATCGCCTGGTTTCTCTATCACTGGGCCTGAAGAAGATTTGAGTTTTGCGCCCTTGGCGTTGGCGATAATGTAGGCAAGTGTTGTTTTCCCTAATCCAGGAGGCCCCGAAAGCAAAATGTGACCAAGAGGTTCATTTCGTTCTTTTGCGGCCTGAACAAAAAGCTCCAAACGCTCTTTAACTTTCTTCTGTCCTGGAAAATCTTTGAAGAATTGGGGCCTTATTGTTTCATCGAAGCTGACATCTTTCTTATTGAGAGTAGAGGTAACAAATCTTTCTTCAGTCATCTGCGTTCCTGATAGGTTTGGCTTTCAGAGTTAAAAGATAGCATAACTTAATGCTCAATAAAATGAAATTTGCCCAATAATGTGATTCAAAGTTAGTTGTCAATACACATCACTTCATCAGAGTCCTTGAACTTGTGACTCATTTCTGCCATATTAAGAGACTAATAATCAACCAAATTAAAATAAAGATGTATTTATGGAACCTACTTTTAATCACATACCCACAGTTGCCATAGTCGGCAGGCCTAATGTCGGAAAATCAGCGCTCTTTAATGCAATAGTCGGAAAACGAATCTCGATAGTTCATGAAGAAGCAGGAGTAACAAGAGACAGCGTGCTCTATCCTGTTAAGTTCAGGAATCATTATTTTCAGCTTATTGACACCGGCGGACTTGGACTTGGAAAGATAACTCCTGCCAAAAATGCCTCATTTTTCGATTCTGAGATAGCAAAACAAGTCAGCATAGCCATAGAATCGGCAGAGATTCTTCTGATGGTTGTAGATGTTACTTCAGGAATAGTTACTCTTGATGAAGAAGTAGCCGATACGATTAGAAAGTCGGGTAAAAGAACAATTCTGGTCGTAAATAAAGTTGATAATAAAAACCTGGAAAATTCCTTAAGCGATTTTATAAAACTCGGGTTCAAGGAAGTTTTTGCTGTTTCATGTCTTCACAGAATTGGAATCATAGAGCTTGTTGAGGCATTTACAGAGAATATGCCAATTACCGAACCAAAAGATGAGATAAGGCTTAAGCTTGCTGTTATAGGCAGACCAAATGTCGGCAAATCATCCATTGTAAATAAGCTTATCGGCGAAAATAAGCTCATAGTGAGCGATATAGCAGGAACGACTCGTGATGCTGTAGATATGCCTTTTGACATTAAAATTGATGAAGAAAATACTCTTCCTGCTACGATTATTGATACAGCAGGGCTAAGAAAGAAAGGGCGTGCAGACAGCGCAATAGAAATTTTTAGCATAATGCGTGCAAAGGAAGCCATAGAACGCGCCGATATAGTTCTTTTTGTAATCGAGTCAACTGAAATGGGCCCTACCGCTCAGGATGCCAACATCGGAAAAATGATTAATGATGCCGGAAGGGCATGCATCATAGTTTCCAATAAGTGGGATAACTGTAGTGGACTAAAACAGGTCAAGGTAAGGGATGAAATAAGAAATACTCTTCAATTCTTATCTTTTGCTCCGATTGTTTTTACATGTGCAATCAGCGGGTATAATTTCAAAAGCATCCTCACTGAAATTAAGGAGGTTAATGAGCAGTTTAAGGTTAAAATACCAACTTCGCCGCTCAATAAGGTTTTATCGGATATTCTTACACGCAATCCGCCACCATGCATTAAGTCTAAGTTCTTTAAGATTTTCTACGCAACTCAGGTAGCAAATAAACCGCCTCTTTTCTCTCTATTTGTGAATGATCCGGAAATCTGTCCTCAAAATTATCTCAATTATCTTAAGAATGGCTTAAGAAAGGCATTCAGTCTTAAAGGGCTTCCGATTCATCTGAAATTGACAAGGCGCGTATCCGAGGCGAAAGGCACAAGGAAAGGCGGGAGAACAAATAACAGATTAAGCATCTGATTTGAGCTTACTTCCTCTTTTTATTTGCTTTTGAAGAAGCCAAAGCCTTTGCCATAGCATCCATTTCCTGGAGAACGACTCCGGTACCGTTTGCTACAGCTTGGAGAGGATTATCAGACACAAAAACAGGAAGGCCTGTTTCTTCAGAGATAAGTTTATCTATATCTTTAAGCAATGCACCGCCGCCGGCAAGCATTATGCCTCGATCTATTAAGTCTGCGGCAAGTTCCGGAGGACAATGTTCAAGAACTGACCTGATTGCTTCGATAATACTTGTAAGAGGTTCCTGCAAAGCCAGTCTTATTTCTTCGCCTGTTATGAGAATAGTCTTTGGTAGTCCGGAAATTAAATCCCTACCTTTAACTTCAATAGTGGCCTCGTCATTATGAGGAGTAGCTGAACCAATTCTGATTTTAATTTGTTCCGCTGTTCTTTCTCCTATAAGAAGATTGTGAGCTCTTTTCATGTGCTGGACTACGCACAGATCCATCTGGTCGCCTGCTACACGCAAACTTCTTGCTTCGACAATGCCGGAGAGTGAGACTACGGCAACTTCAGTCGTGCCACCACCAATGTCAACTATCATGCTGCCAGATGGTTCCATTACAGGAAGCCCAACACCTATTGCTGCAGCCATCGGTTCTTCAATAAGGTATATTTCCCCAGCTCCAGCTCTTTGTGCGCTATCTTTTACTGCTCGCGTTTCTACTTCAGTAATTCCGGAAGGAACAGCTATTAAAACTCTGGGATGAAGAAATCTTCTTCTCTTATGAACTTTTTTGAGCGCTTTCTGAATAAAATAACGAAGCATTTCTTCAGTTATATCAAAGTCAGCTATTACGCCATCTTTCATTGGTCTGATAGCTTTGATGTGCCCAGGAGTTCTTCCAAGCATTCTTTTAGCTTCTTCTCCAACGGCTACGACTTCGCGTTTTTCTCCTTCTGCGATAGCTACGACAGAAGGCTCATTTAGAAGAATTCCATGGTCTCTTACATACACAAGACAGTTAGCGGTGCCAAGGTCAATTCCAATGTCTGTAGCAAAGAATTTTGCTAGTTTTTGATATAACATATACCCTCTTAATCTTTGAGAATTACAAGTTAGAGCGCAGAAATCCTATAGACTACGCAAAGAATCAATTAATTACTAAGACAAATTTAATAGGATTTTTTTAAAAAATCTACAGCCAAGAGCACATTTATAGAAATTATGCCTAATTTAAGTTTTACGCAGAGGCAATAGTGCTATAGTACGCATCTTTCCCATTTTTTAAAGAACCTTTATTAAGGAACAACCGTGAAGAAAATAAAAGTAGGAATTATAGGATTCGGCACAGTTGGTACAGGTGTTGTTTTATGCCTGATGCAAAATAGCTCGATTATAAAGTCAAGGATTGGCATTGACTTAGTATTACACAAAATAGCTGATATTGACATCGAAAAGTCCAGAGGGCTTCAGCTTGACAAGAACCTTCTAACTACTGATGCATATTCACTAATAAACGAAGTTGATATAGTTGTTGAACTTGTTGGAGGAACGACTATTGCCAAGGAATTTGTTTTAAAAGCTCTATCTTTGGGAAAAAGCGTCGTAACAGCCAATAAAGCTCTACTTGCAAAACACGGCAATGAAATTTTCGCCACTGCTGAAAAATCAGGTGCTGATATTTATTATGAAGCTTCTGTTGCAGGCGGAATTCCTATAATAAAGAGCCTTAAAGAAGGCCTTGCAGGAAATACCATAGATAAAATCTATGGCATTTTGAATGGAACTTGTAACTACATACTAACTCAAATGAGCCAGAAGAATCAATCTTTTGAAGATGCTTTATCTAAAGCTCAGGAATTCGGATATGCCGAAGCAGACCCAACACTAGATATTGACGGATATGACACAGCTCATAAAATATCGATTCTTGCTTCACTGGCTTTCGGCGACTGGATAAACCTTTCATCTGTTTATGTTGAGGGTATAAGAAATATTAGCCTGTCCGACATCAACTATGCTAAAGAACTGGGGTACAGCATAAAACTTTTGGGAATCAGCAAAAAAGTCGATGATGATATTCAGGTAAGAGTTCATCCTACAATGATTCCAAATAGCGCAATAATGGCCAGTATAAATGATGTTAATAACGGCATTTTTATTGAAGGAAATCCTGTCGGAGGCACACTCTTCTATGGGAGAGGCGCAGGAATGGCTGCCACATCAAGCGCAGTAGTCGCTGATATAATCGATGTAGCCAGAAACCTTAAGCATTCTTCATCAAGAAGAGTTCCCGGCTTTACTGTCGATAAACATTACAGTAAATTTACACCGATGCCTGACATTGCATCTCGTTATTACATTAAAATAGATGTAACTGACGAACCTGGAGTGATAGCTAAAATTGCTACAATTTTAGGTGATGAGCATATCAGCATTTCTTCAATGCTGCAGAAAGAAGTTTCTGAAACTTCACAGCCTGTTCCTATAGTCATTGTTACTCATTTAACATATGAAAAGAATATGATTTCAGCATTAAGCAAGATTCAAAACCTTCCAATAGTTCATACAAAAATCAACTTAATAAGAATTGAGGACATTTAATTATGAGAGGAAAACATACAGTTGAAAAAATAGGCGGCACATCAATGTCCCGTTTTGGTGAAGTCCTGCAAAATATCATTATCGGCAAACGCGATAAAAATGATTTTTATAACCGAATATTTATAGTTTCTGCCTACGCAGGAATTACTAATATGCTTCTTGAACATAAAAAATCTGGAGCAAATGGTGTTTACTCATTCTTTGCATTAGGTGATGAACGATGGGAAAGCGCGCTTGATGAAGTAAAAGTTAAAATGATTGAGCTCAATACTTCATTCGAAAACATTGGCCTTGATTTAAACAAAGCCAATGATTTTATAATTGAGAGAATGGAAGGCATTCGAAATTGTCTGAGAGACTTGGTAAGAGTAAGATCTTATGGACATCTTCCTGCAAAAAGTTATCTTCCTCCAAGCAGAGAGTTTCTGAGTGCAGTAGGAGAAGCTCACAGCGCTTACAATTCGACTCTTATCCTCCAGGCAAATGGCGTTAATGCAGTATTTGTTGACCTCTCAGGATGGAAAGAAACCCAATCACTGCCTTTGAATGACGCAATCAAAAAAGCTTTTGAAAAGATTGATGTAGAAAAAGAACTCCCCATTGTTACCGGCTATGCAAAGTGTTCGGAAGGAATGATGACTCACTTTGACAGGGGGTACAGTGAAATAACTTTTAGCAAAACTGCCGTTGTAACAGATGCAAGAGAAGGCATTATACACAAAGAATTCCACCTCTGCACTGGCGATCCTAACCTCATTGGGACAACTAAAGTTAAAGTTATAGGCAACACTAATTTTGACATCGCCGACCAGCTTGCGGATATGGATATGGAAGCAATTCACTCCTCTGCTTCCAAAGAAATGGAATTAAAAGATATTCCAATCAGAGTGAAAAATGCTTTTGATCCCGAACACATTGGCACGCTAATAAGCAGAGATTTTGTTTCGCCAACTCCGAAAGTTGATATGATTTGCGGCAGAGATGATATTTTGGCAATAGAAGTTTTCGATTCAAATATGGTTGGTGAACCAGGTTACGATTATAATCTTGTAAGATCGTTCGCCGAAAATGGCATTAGCTATATTGCCAAAAACACAAACGCCAATACTATCACACACTACATTGGAGAAAAAGAAAAAGGCATAGATAAGATGATTAGCGAAATTATAGCTAACTTTCCTAAAGCCACCGTTACAGCTCATAAAGTCGCAATTGTTTCTGTGATGAGTACGAATATGGCTTTTCCTGGATTTATGGCTAAAGCTACAGCGGCGCTTGCTGAAGCTAATATAAATATTCTTGCAGTTGATCAGTGCTTAAGACAGGTAAATATGCAGTTTGTCGTTAAAAGAGATAAATTTAAAGATGCTCAAATAGTTCTTCATAAAAAACTTGTAGAAGATTTACAATAAAATTTATACTTTACTGTGAACACCAATATCATAATATATGTCGCAGGGCACAAAGGATTAGCCGGAAGTGCAATTGTAAGAGCACTCCTTGCCAAAGGTTATTCTAATATCTTGATAAGGAGTTCATCTGAACTTGACTTGAGAGATCACAATGAAGTTTTTGAATTTTTAGGGCGGGAACAACCTGATTGGGTTTTTCTTGCAGCAGCCAAAGTAGGTGGTATTTATGCCAATACTACTTATCCTGCCGACTTTATTTTAGATAATCTAAAGGTGCAGAACAATATCATTGAAGCTGCATATAAGAATAATGTAAAAAAACTTCTTTTTTTGGGCTCTAGCTGCATATACCCTAAACTAGCTCCGCAGCCTCTTAGAGAAGAGTATCTTTTATCTTCACCTCTTGAACCGACAAATGAACCTTATGCAATTGCAAAAATTGCAGGAATAAAACTCTGTTCAGCAATGAATAGGCAATATGGTACAAATTTCATATCTGCAATGCCTACAAATCTCTACGGGATTAATGACAATTATCATAAAGAAAATGCCCATGTCCTGCCAATGCTTATAAGAAGATTTCATGAAGCTAAGCTATCTAATGCATCAGAAGTTGTAGTATGGGGAACAGGAACGCCTAAAAGAGAATTTCTATGCTCTGATGATTTAGCCGAAGCGCTAATTTTTTTAATGGAGAATTTTAATGCCTCTGACATTGGAGAGATAATCAATATCGGCTCAGGCAAAGAGCACACCATAAAGGAAATTGCCGTTTTGCTTAAAGAAATCGTAGGGTATAAAGGCAATCTTGTTTTTGACACGACAAAGCCAGATGGCACACAAAGAAAACTCATGGATGTTTCCAAGCTATCTAAATTAGGATGGAACTACAAGACAGAACTTTCTGTTGGGCTAAAAATGGCCTACGACGACTTCCTGACAAATAAGGCTACAAGGCTTTAAAACTTCTATTTCTTAGGATAGAAAGCTTTTAGAAATAAGCCGAATCTGTATTTCCATGCTCGTTCGTCATGCGTAGCTATCTCATCATAAAAATAATGAAGATCTTTGCCTATCTTATAGCCATAGCGTGTCTCAAGCAATTTAACTACCAGAGGAGCTGTCTGGGCAATTGGTTCTTCCTGACCGCCCCAATCAATCCAGTATGACGGCTTATTCTTAGCCTTACTTAAATATTCTTCAACTTCTTTGAGGAAATCAGTGTTTTCTTCAGGAATACCATCTTCATCAAATATAATTACAGAGGTAAAAGAAGGGGACATTATTCCGCCAATTCCAAATTTATCTGGATGACTAGCTGGAACATAAAGTGATACAACTCCACCGAATGAAGATCCGACTATAGCAGTTCTTGAGGCTGAAGTATCAACGGAATAATTCTTATCTATGAATGGTTTTAAAACATTTGCCAGGTAGTTGCCATAAACATCAAGCATCCCTTCCTGCAAGCCCATATTTTTTGCAAAAAAACTCTTCTTAGGCAAAAACTCTCTGTTTCTATCAACAGGATAAACCGCCACAATAATGACTTTTTCAATTTCACCTTTTCTAGAAAGTTCTTCAAGTGTGGCATCTGCGTCCCATGCCCAGGCGCTAAGCCCACCGCAATGGAATATAGTATGTCCGTCATTCATATAAATAACAGGGTATTTATGGTTTGTGTTCTCATACTCTGAAGGAAGAAAAACTTGGATTTTTCTAGTGTCTCCTCCCAATGAAAGAGCATCATAAGTATGGAAATAACCGTACTCCAAAGATTTTCTATGGCACCAAGCTGTTTGGCCGTCAATAGAAAGTTTAACATTCATAATAAAACCTCTTATATTATGTACAGGGAAATAATTTTCCTAATTATAGTTGAATATGAAGCACAACAAAGGAAAGTTTATCCTGAAGAAAGAAAATATCAATTCCAATTTAGGAATCAATTATGAGCTATATATTAGTTGCGATTTCCCTGCCTGTAGGAGTGGTTTTAGGTTTTTTGATATCAAATATTATTTCTCGGTCAAAGTTAAAAACAATTGAGCTAGA
>JBAXXY010000017.1:0-27258 GCA_037127655.1 Lentisphaerota bacterium | reverse complement strand
GCTCTGGTCTAGAATAGAAAAAAATATTAGCGCAGGCAGAGTTCAATCAGTAGCTTTAAGAATAGTTTGTGAAAGAGAAAGAGAAATTCTAAATTTTAAGCCGAAAGAATACTGGGATTTCGGAGCAAAGTTTATCCATGATAACAAAGCCGAACGGGTTTATGATGCAAAGTTATTCCAGATTAGCGGTAAAAAGCTAGATATTTCAAACGCACAGGACGCTCAAACAGCCCACGACGAGATTATTAAATCAGCTAATTTTAAAATATCCTTAGCTAAAACTGAACCTGTAAAAAAGTCTGCCCCGCCGCCATTTATCACCAGCACGCTTCAGCAATCAGCCGGTTCAGCTCTTAGATTCTCTGCCAGCAAAAGCATGCAAATCGCCCAACAGCTCTACGAAGGTATTCAAACAGGAACAGGCGAACAGACCGGCTTGATTACTTATATGAGAACTGATTCCTTTACCATTTCAAAAGAGGCGCAAAATAACTGCCGCGAATTTATAGCTTCGAAATACGGGGAGAAATTCGCGCCTGGAAAACCAAACTACTACAAAAACAAATCATCAGCTCAGGAAGCTCACGAGGCTATAAGACCTTCAGATGTAAACAACACTCCGGAAAGTTTGGCTCAATTTCTAACAAAGGATCAGTTTAATTTATACAGGCTTATCTGGAAAAGATTTGTCGCTAGCCAGATGGCACAGGCAGAAATATCCAGGACCACCATTGATACTCAATGCAATGGGAAAACGGCTTCTTATACATTTAGAACAGTATCGTCTATAACTATATTCCAAGGCTACACAATAGTATATTCAGACAAGGATTCAGGAGAATCAGAAGAGAAAGATAATAATATTGATTTCCTTCAGTTTGTAAAGGAAAATGATCCTTCCGCTCTAAAAGAATTAACCAAAGAGCAAAAATTTACTGAACCGCCTCCAAGATATACTGAACCTTCTCTTATAAAAGAACTTGAATCCAATGGAATAGGAAGACCATCTACTTACGCCACAATCGTAAACACTATTCAAAATAGAAAGTATGTCGAGAAAAAAGAAGGAAAACTCATTCCAGAAGAACTTGGGTTCAAAGTCAACGATTTTCTGGTTGCCACCTTCCCTGACCTTCTCAATATCTCTTTCACGGCAGAAATGGAAGAAAAACTCGACAGTATCGAAGCAGGCGGCGTCAATTGGACAACCATGATTACAGATTTCTACGAGAAGCTCCAAGCTTGGCTCAATAGTGCAAAGTATGAATCTGCTCCTTCGGAAGACAAAGCTGAAGCAGCGGTCAAACTTCTGGAAGAGTTTATAGAATGGGAAACTCCTGACAATAAGAAAGGCGGACGGGTTTTTGACGACAAAAAATTCTTTACTTCAGTCTTAAGGCAATATAAGAAAAATAAAGCGCTAACTGCAAAACAGTTTGGAGCTATATTAAGACTTCTAACCAAATATTCTGCAAAAATCAAAGACTTTGATAAATACATTGCGAAATTCAAACTCAAGACAGACTTAGACCAGACGGTAACGCAAATTGAAACAGAGAATGAAGAACGACAGAAACTAAGCGGCGAAAGAGCAGAAGGCCTTAAACAACTAAAAACTGTTATCGGGATAATAAAAAATTCTGACTTAATACCATCCCAGGAAGGAAGTTTTGACGAAAAGAGTTTCGTGGATTCCCTAAATGAACAAGTTCAAAGCGGAAGGAATCTCTCCCCAAAACAAATTTATGTTCTAAAGAGAATTGCCGTCAAGAACAAAGATAAAATCTATCCATTTGATGAAATCAGCGCCGTTTTGAATATCACAGATAAAGATCTCGAACTTAAAGAACAAAAAGAAAGTTCAAACCCTGAAGCAAATAACCACATTGTTGCGCTTCTCGAAAAACTCGATAAAGTTTTACAATGGAATGAAGACAAGAAAAGAAAAGTCAATGATAAAGACTTTTATGCCTCTCTCAAGAAGCAGTTTGCCTCAAGAAAGAGCCTAAGCCCAAAGCAGTTAATTGCCTTGGAAAAGATCGTCGCTAAATACAGTCAATAGGTTTTTTAAATATTTTTATGGTTTTTTTAAAATCGAGCTGGAAATGTATTGGTTTTCTATTTATCTTCACAACCTCGTTTGTCCATGCAGAATTTCTGCCCGCTAAAAGCGATAGTAACTCAGTTTCTCTCGATACGCTTAACCGAATTTCGAAGAATCAGACACCTGATTCTTCCATTGTCGCGTTGGCAGATGCTCTTTTAAAAGCAGAGAAGGAGAGACGAGACTTCCTCAAGTACAATATGTTTCTCGCCGATGCAGTTTCAGGTATCACCGACACTGACATAAGCGAAAGATATTTAGACACTATAGAAGATCTCGAAGAAAACTCCAGAAATGGTTTATTCCTGGTAAATAGAGTATTTGACCTATGCAAATACATAAATGGCAAAATTGATGAGATGCCGTTGACTTACGAGGAGAAACTGAAGATAAAGTTACGGTTGGACGAGCTAAGAGATGATGCCAAAGAATATGGCATGACTCTAAAAGGACAACGAGCAGCTCAAAAGGTTACAGAGTGCTCTATTCTGGAAATTAACAACGACCTTCAAGTCGTTGTTTTAGGAACAGGATTCCTTGATAACTCCAAGACCGGTACAGTTTGGGTGATAGAAGATGCCGATAATGCCTTAGTTAAAACTATAGCCGTAAGACCTTACGCTTCTGCAGCTGTAGTCACGAAAGGCGACTTGGGCAAAATATCACCGGGAATGAAAGCAAAAACAATTAACAAATAGCAATTAGAAACGGATAACAAATTTATGGAAGTAAGAGCAATTACAAAGTATGTAAAGATCGCTCCGGAAAAAGCCAGGCATGTTGCCAGGCTTCTTCAAGGGAAAAGCGTGATAGAAGCTCTAAGCACAGTCGACCTTATTCCAAGAAAGGCGGCTCGCTTGATGGCTAAGACCTTACGCTCAGCGTTAGCAAATGCTGAGAATAATTGTGACCTTGACAAAAGTAGTCTGGTCGTAAAAGAAGCTGTTGTTGGTCCGGCTCCTACAATGAGGCGCTTCAGACCTAAAGCTAGAGGTATGGCGGGAAGAATTCGTAAAAGAACAAGTCATTTCACAATTGTTCTATCAAACGGCAAATAACGAAAGGAAAGAATCGTGGGACAAAAAGTAAATCCAATTATCTTTAGAGTCACGACTACAAAAGACTGGGATTCGAAATGGTTTGCCAGAAAGTCTTCTTTCGGCGCCTGGCTTAATGAAGACCTTAAAATTCGTGATTATATAAAGAAAGAATTCGCTCATGCTGCAATAGCTAGAGTTGTAATACACAGGGCTTCTAACAGAATAGCTGTAGATATACACACAGCCCGCCCTGGAATACTCTCAAGCAGAAAAGGAGATTTCGAAAAGCTCCAGATAGGTTTGCAGAAGATGGCAGAGGGTCATGAAATCAAAATTGATATTCATGAAGTAAAAAATCCTGAAAGAAACGCTCAGCTCGTTTCAGAAAGCGTAGCTCTTCAGCTCCAAAGAAGAATAGCTTTCAGACGCGCTATGAAAAAATCCATTCAGTTAGCGATGGATAGCGGAGCTTTGGGAATTAAGATAATGGCTTCAGGCCGACTTGGCGGAACAGAACTTGCCAGAACTGAGCAATACAAAGAAGGCAAAGTTCCACTTCATACAATCAGAGCCAACATTGGCTATGGTTTCTATGAAGCTATGACTCCGACTGGGAAGATTGGCGTGAAAGTCTGGATCTGTAACCCTGAAGTAGTAAGTAAGGAGAACTAATTATGGCTTTGATGCCCAAAAGGACAAAATATAGAAAAGTACAGCGCGGCAATATGGGTGGTCTAGCTCAGTCCAATAACAAGCTGGACTTCGGTGATTACGCTCTAATGTCACTTGACAGAGGTTGGGTGAGAAATGTAGAGATTGAATCAGCGCGTGTTGCTATTAACAGGTATTTAAACAGAAGAGGAAGAGTCTGGATAAGAATTTTCCCTGATAAACCTTATACTTGCAAACCTCTTGAAGTGAGAATGGGTAAAGGAAAAGGAAATGTTGAAGGTTGGGTCGCAGTAGTTCTTCCCGGCAGAGTCCTTTTTGAAATAAGCGGTTGCACAGAAACTACGGCGAGAGAAGCTCTATGCAGAGCCGCCGCTAAGCTCTCTGTCAAAACCAAATTTCTAACCCGTTAATAAGAGGAAGATTTAAATATGAAGAAAATGGCTCAAATAAAGGAATTGAGTGATCCTGAGCTCCAGAGCACAGTAAATGAGCTAGCTAAGGAGAAATTCAACCTCAAAATGCAGGCAAAAACCGGTCAGCTTGAAAAAAGCGCTAGAATTGGACAGGTTAAGAAAGAGATTGCCATGATTAAAACAGAAGAAACAAGACGCAAGAGCGCCGGCAAGTAAGAGGATAGTCAAAAATTATGGAAAACGAAATTAAAACAGAAAATAAAGAAGATACATCAAGAAATCTTCGCAAAGAACGCGAAGGCATTGTGGTAAGCAGTTGCCAGAATAAGACTATTGTTGTCGAAGTCACAAGGCGTACTTCTCATCCGCTTTACAAAAAAGTGGTCAAGTCATCTAAGAAGTATTACGCCCATGATGAAGAGAACAAGGCTAAAGTTGGCGATAAGGTTACTATCGTGGAGACAAGACCTCTCAGCAAATTAAAGCGCTGGAGACTTGTTACAATTCACGGACAGCAATCTTAATTACTATTAAACTTATATAAGATTGGGTATAAATCATGATACAAATGCAAACCAGCCTTGAAGTGGCTGATAATAGCGGGGCAAAAAGGATTGTTGCTATTACTGTTCTCGGACAGAAAAGAAAATATGCAAGAATCGGAGATATTGTTACCGCTTCAGTAAAAGAAGCCATTCCAAATGGCGGAGTAAAAAAAGGCGAAGTAGTTAAAGCGGTCATAGTAAGAACTGCTACAAAGATCAGAAGACAAGATGGTTCTTATCTGAGATTTGATAGAAGCGCGGCTGTTATAGTCGATGCTCAGAAAAATCCTAGGGGAACCCGTATATTCGGACCTGTAGCCCGCGAACTTCGTGAAAAGAATTTTATGAAAATTATTTCTTTGGCTCCGGAGGTATTATAATGCAGAAAAAAACACATGTAAAAACTGGAGATGAAGTCAAAGTTCTCGCTGGAAAATGGAAAGGAGAAGACGCCAAAATTAAGGCTAATCTCAAAGAAAAAGACCGCGTAGTTCTTGAGTTTTCAGGACTTTCTCCTGAAAAGAAAAAACAGCTCGGAGTAAAAACCGTTAAAAAATCCCAGCAGAATCCAAAAGGCGGGATTATTGAGAGAACAGTTTCAGTACATATCTCCAATGTTAAACTTAAAAACGGAAACCTGACTAAACCTACGGAGAAAATTTAAATATGCCTGACATGCTTAAATTGTACAAAGAGAGCATAGCTCCTGCGATGAAGGAAAAAAGAGGCTATGCTAATCCGATGGAGATTCCAAAACTCTCCAAGATTATAATCTCAACTGGTATCGGTTCAGCTTTTGATAAGGATGCTTTTGCCGAAGCCAAGAAAAATATTACCATGATTACCGGACAAGCAGCAGTTATTGTCAAGACAAAAAAGGATATCTCTAACTTCAAGCTCCGTAAAGGAATGCCGGTTGGAGTAATAGTAACGCTGAGGAATAATAGAATGTTCGAATTCCTCGACAGACTAGTCCACAATGTTCTTCCCCAGGTCCGTGACTTCAGAGGTATCAACCCGAAAGGTTTCGACGGAAGGGGAAATTATAACATGGGTATGACTGACATCAGCGTATTCACTGAAATTGACCTTGATAAACTAAAACGCCCTATGGGTATAAACATTTGCATGGTAACTACGGCAAAAACCGATGACGAAGCTAGAGACCTTCTGACTTTGTTTGAAATGCCTTTTGCAAAGGAATCTGGGAGTAAGTAATTATGGCAAGAAAAAGTTTAGTAGTAAAAAGCGAACGCCAAGCTAAGTTTAAAGTGCGTAACTACAACCGTTGCAAAAAATGCGGTCGTGCACGCGCTTATATAAGAAAATTCCAACTCTGCAGAATATGTTTCAGAGAACTTGCTTGTTCCGGGCAGATTCCTGGAGTAATTAAAGCAAGTTGGTAAGATAAGGAGCCAAAATATAATGAGTATGCAAGATCCATTGAGCGATATGCTCACAAGAATCCGCAATGCAGGAATGGCTTCTTTAAAAGAAGTTACAGCGCCATCATCGAATCTGAAGATGGCAGTAGCTGCTATTCTGAAAGAAGAAGGTTTCATTGCAGACTTCGCTGAAACATGCGAAGGTGTAAAGAAAGAAATATTAATCAAATTGAAGTACCACAAAAAACAGCCTGTCATCGAAGGGATCAGAAGAATAAGTAAGCCTTCATGCAGAATTTACTGCGGAAGCACACAGGTTCCTAAGGTAAGAAACGGGCTTGGTCTAGTGATACTTTCTACTCCAAAAGGCGTTATCAGCGGCAAAAAAGCAGCTGAACTTAATGTCGGCGGAGAAATTATTTGTTATGTCTGGTAAAGTGAGGTAATTAATGTCTAGAATAGGTAAAAAACCAATCGCTATACCATCAGGGGTAAAAGTTACAATAGCCAACGGTAATATGACTGTTGAAGGCTCTAAAGCCAAACTTGTAAAACACATTCCTCCTGAAGTAGATATAGCAATTAATGGGGCTGAAATAATAGTAAATGTTCCAAAAGATTCCAAAACATCAAGCGCAATGCAAGGTCTAACAAGAAGCCTTCTTGCCGGAATGGTTGAAGGCGTTACTAACGGCTTCAAGAAAAACTTGGAAATAGTCGGTGTAGGATATAGGGCAAAGTTAGTGGGAAACAACCTCGAGTTAGCTCTTGGCTTTTCTCATCCTGTAATCTATCCTATTCCTCAAGGAGCTAAGATAACTGTCACTGATACGACAAAAATCAGTATAGAAGGAGCTGACAAACAAATTGTTGGCCAAGTTGCTGCTACTATTAGAAAATTTAAGAAACCTGAACCTTACAAAGGCAAGGGTATCAGATATGCCGGCGAACACATCACACTTAAAGAAGGCAAATCTGTAGGATAATAGCTGTTAATAGCTAAACTGTATGGAGATTTTATAAAATGAGTAAGTTAACTAAGTATGAAGCTCGTAAACGCAGACATATGCGTTTACGCCAAAAAATTGCAGGAACAGCTGAACGCCCAAGAATGTCAGTATTTTCTTCGTGCAAGCACATTTATGTTCAGTTCATTGATGACGATACCGGAAAAACCTTGGCTAGCGCATCAACAGTTTCTGAGGAATTCAAGAAGTCTGGCGAAAAAGTTAATGCTAAGGGGGCTGAAGCTCTTGGAGCAATGGCAGCTGCACAGGCAAAAACAGTCGGTATTAGCGTAGTTGTATTTGACCGCGGTGGATTTTCTTTCCATGGAAAACTCAAAGCAATAGCAGATGCTGCTCGTAAAAACGGACTTAAAATTTAATAGAGGGCTAATATGGTTACCGGAAGAAAACATTTCGCAGAAAAAGCTCCAAGTGATTTTGAAGAGAGAGTAGTCTGCGTAAACAGATGCGCAAAAGTCGTGAAGGGTGGTCGTAACTTCAGTTTTAGTGCTCTTGTAGTTGTAGGCAACAAAAAAGGTCTTGTAGGAGTAGGATTAGGAAAAGCTAACGAAGTAGCTGATGCTATAAGAAAAGCTAATGAAATAGCCAGAAAAAATCTGATTACTGTCCCTATGCATAACCTTACAATTACACATGAAGTGAATTCAAAGTTCGGCGCAGCTAAAGTATTCATGAAGCCAGCAGCTCCTGGTACCGGATTAATTGCCGGCGGTGGAGTAAGAGCGGTTCTTGACTTAGCAGGAATAAGAGATGTACTGACAAAATCTCTTGGATCAAATAATCCTATTAATATGGTCAGAGCTACTTTTGAAGCGATCAAAGGTATGACTTCTAAGAATGAATATTTGGCAAAACGCTTTGCTAACTAGTTAAAAATTAAAGGTAAACAATGAAATTACATTCACTTAAAAATGTAGAAGGCGCCAAACATAGACGCAAGCGCGTCGGCAGAGGCGATGCTTCAGGTTGGGGGAAAACCGCTGGCCGTGGAGATAAAGGGCAAAGTTCGAGAAGCGGATCCGGATACCGTCCATATTTTGAAGGCGGTCAGATTCCACTTTTTAGAAGATTGCCAAAAAGAGGGTTCAAGAGTTTGAATCCTAACATATATACTGTGATAAATGTCGCATCGCTAGAAGAAGCTTTCAATGCTGCTGATACCGTTGACAAAGCAGTACTCCACGCTAAAAATCTTATTCCAAAGAAAAAGCGCAGCTTAAAAATACTTGGCAATGGAGATATTACTAAGGCTCTCACTGTCAAGGCAAACTTTTTCTCTGCCACGGCAAAGTCTAAGATTGAAGCCGCCGGTGGAAAATGCGAAGTTATTGAAGAATAACAAATAATAAATAAAAAAAGCTAATCTCAATTTTGAAATTAGCTTTTTTGTCACAACTTAAGGTCTGATATGTTTTCTGCTTTTA
Source organism: Lentisphaerota bacterium (assembly GCA_037127655.1). Taxonomy (GTDB): domain Bacteria; phylum Verrucomicrobiota; class Lentisphaeria; order Victivallales; family GWF2-38-69; genus GWF2-38-69. Next base: position 18,647 of record JBAXXY010000017.1, on the reverse strand, counting down.
TCAATGCTTTCAAAATCAAAGAAGTAAGAAGTAAGATTCTCTTTACTCTAGGCGTAATTGCGCTTTGCAGAGTTATGTCAAATATTCCCTGCCCGGGCGTAGATACACATGCACTAAATATCTACTTTAATCAATTCAGCCAATCAAGCAGTACAACTGCTTTCTTTGGTCTGTTTGATATGTTTACCGGCGGCGCTATCCATAAGTTTGCGATTGCGACTCTTGGAATCATGCCATACATATCAGCCTCGATCATAATGCAGATGCTCCAACCTGTTATTCCTCAGTTTGAAAAAATGGTTCGTGAAGGAGGAGATGCAGGAAGACAGAAATTTAATCAATACACAAGATTCCTTACTCTTGTTATATGCATAATTCAGGGAGCAATGGCAGCTTATGCCATGCAGAGACCTCAAACTATAGGTTTGCCTGTTCCCACTTCCCCGCTTGTAATAACAAATGGGCCGAGCTTTGTGATCATGACAGTCATAGTTCTTACATGCGGAACAATGCTTATGATGTGGCTTGGGGAAAGAATCACGGATAACGGCATAGGAAACGGCGCTTCGATTATAATTACAATTGGTATAGTTTCCCGTATGCCAAGCGCTCTCTATAGTCTTTACGAACTCGTTATTTCAGGAGGAGCAAATGGAGCTACTATCAGACCTGTCCATCTCTTCCTTCTAGCGCTATTGTTTGTACTGGTAACGGCCGCTACGGTTTTACTAACGCAAGGGCAGCGAAAAATCCCCATCCAGTATGCTAAAAAGACTGTAGGCAAGAGAATGCTTGGAGGTAATTCCTTTATTCCATTGAGAGTAAACTTCTCAGGAGTAATGCCAATAATTCTTGCAGGTTCAATTCTAATTGTACCGGAAATGTTATTTAGATGGATGCCAGCTACCAGATGGATAGCCGCCTATTTTAATTACGGAAGCTCTTCTTATATGGTAATATATGGTTTACTTCTCTTGTTCTTTGCTTTTTTCTGGGTTGCCAACCAGTTTAATCCAGTTCAGATCTCGGATAACCTCAAGAGAGACAGCGCGTTTATTCCAGGAATAAGACCAGGAAAACCAACAGCAGAATATCTTGACTCCACTATGACAAAAGTCACTCTGGCAGGTTCAATATTCTTAATGGCGCTTGCAATATTCCCGATGATTCTTAACCAACAGCTAAACCTTCCATATATTATTGACAGTTTCTTCGGAGGCACAAGTTTGCTTATTATGGTGGGAGTAACACTTGACGCGTTAAGCCAGCTTGAATCTCACTTGATAACAAGAAACTATGATGGTTTCCTGAAAAATGGAAAAATCATAGGAAGAAGAAACTTTAGGTAAGATTGAAGGGTTTTTCATTATTGAAGTATTTGATTAATTACTTTCTGCCTGAAGTATGCCCTAATTGCAGGAAAGAATTGCTCGAAGAAGATTTTCTGTGCAAGAACTGCATGGGTGAGATTGCCGCGAATGAAGGAGAAGTTTGCTCCTGTTGCGGCAGTCGCCTTGACATGGTACTTGATATTTGTTCTAAGTGCATTAAAGAAGATCAGCATCTTTGGACTTCTTCCGTCTGTGTATTTGCCATGAATAAGGCAATCCATGACATAATCTTGAATTTTAAATACAAAAATGAGATTGAACTCTTTCCATTTCTAGCTCAAAAGATCTCTGAAAAAATACAAGATGAGGGTTTAAAGTTTGAGCTTATAACAGCTGTACCTCTACACTTTATGAAATACTTTCTTAGAGGATACAATCAATCTGTATTACTGGCAAAAAAAGTCTCAAAACTGACAAATACCACTTATGGCACGCTGTTAATAAGAAATAAATATACAAAAACTCAAACTAGCCTTTCCGGAGAAGAAAGAAGAAAAAATCTTCAAAATGTTTTTTTAGCAAAAAAACGAGCCATAATTAAAAATAAAGATATACTGTTGATTGACGATGTTTATACCACAGGTTCCACTTTAAGGTCGGCTAGCAAAGCGTTAATTGACGCAGGAGCCAGCAAGGTAACTATTTTAGTTTTAGCAAGGAGATAGAAATTTATGTCGCTTTTTGGTAAACCAAAATATGCAACAAATATTAAAAATGATGATTCTCTTGAAAATAAAAATGTAAAAATACCAGTAGGCATTTTTGAGAAATGCAAAAGCTGTGAAGAGAGTTTTCATAAAGATGAATGGAAGAAAAATATCGAAGTGTGTCCTGAATGCGGATACCACAAGACTTTACCTTCTGCCAGAAGAATTGAACTGCTAACAGACGAAGGCACTTTTCTCGAAGTTGATTCTGGTCTTTTGTCTATCGATATTCTTAAATTCGAAGGAGTAACTTCCTACACTGAAAAGTTAGAGCAAAACAGAAAAAAAACTGGTCTCAATGACGCAGTAGTTTGCGGAACGGCCAAATTGAACGGTATCGAGTTTGCCCTGGGAGTTATGGACTTCAGTTTTCTCGGTGCAAGCATGGGTTCAGTAGTCGGCGAAAAGATAACCAGAATAACAGAACTTGCCACAGAGAAGGGAATTCCTTTGGTCATAGTAACAGCAAGCGGTGGCGCAAGAATGTATGAGGGAATGTTCAGTTTGATGCAGATGGCAAAAACAAGCGGAGCATTAGAAAGACATAAAGAAAAAAAATTGCCATATATTGTGGTGATGACTAATCCGACTACAGCAGGCGTAACAGCAAGCTATGCTTCTCTTGGAAGTGTTATAGTCGCAGAACCTCAGGCTCTGATAGGGTTTGCCGGCCCAAGAGTAATTAAAGATACTACCCAGGCTACTCTTCCTGAAGGCTTTCAAACTTCAGAATTCGTTCTTAAAAAAGGACTTATTGATAGAGTTATTCCTAGATCTGAGTTGAGAAAAGAACTTGGACTATTGCTAGGATATTTTTCAACAAATAAAGTTTCAGAACCTAATACTACCGTAAGAAAGAAAAAAGCGTAAAAACCGTTTTAAATTTACTAAACTAATGTAACTTATTAAATCGCCGATTATTCGGACCCTATGCATTGGATTTGCGTCAACCGGGTCAGATGAGGAATCAAGCAGCCCTACATGCTGAAGACAAGTGCCGTAGGTGCATCTGGTAATCGGCGATGTTTTTTTAGACCTGCCCAAAGGAAATATTTTATGGAATATCAGGTTCTTGCAAGAAAGTGGAGACCCACAACCTTCAGTGATATGATCGGACAGGAGCATATCACAAAAACCATTCAGAATGCTCTAGTTAGAAATAAATTAGCTCATGCCTACTTATTTGTCGGGCCTCGAGGAATCGGAAAGACGACTATCGCAAGAGTCTTGGCTAAGGCTTTAAACTGCAAAAAAGCTCCTGTAAAAGAACCATGCGATCAATGTATTTCCTGCAAAAATATCAATGCCGGAAGCAATATCGACATCATCGAGATAGACGGAGCAAGCAATAATGGCGTTGATAATGTCAGGAACCTCAGAGAAGAAGCTCTCTATGCTCCGGTAAACTCAAAATACAAAGTTTATATTATTGACGAAGTACACATGCTTTCACCTTCTGCATGGAATGCTCTCCTTAAAATACTCGAAGAACCTCCTGCCCATGTGAAATTTATTTTTGCAACGACTGAAGCTCACAAAATACCACCTACTGTTATCTCAAGATGTCAGAGATTTGATCTTAGGAAAATACCTTTAAACCTTATCATTAAACAGCTTGAGAAAATTTCATCATCAGAAGGAGTAAAAATAGGCAAAGAAGCTGTAAGAGCTATTGCGCAGTCGGCTGACGGCGGGATGAGAGATGCTTTATCTCTAACTGACCAGATGATAGCATTTCACAGTTCTGATGACTCAGAAGAAATAAGTGAGAGCGAAGTCTTAGCAATATTCGGAATTATTTCTTCATCACAAAAAGAAAATATAGTAAAAGCCATCTTGACCAATGATTATTCTACGCTTATCTCTGAGATTAATAAGTTAGCTCAACAGGGAAAAAACCTTGAACAGTTTTTTTACGACATTGTGGATTTCATCAGAGGTATTGAAATCTCTATTCTGCTTAAAGATCCTGATGAAATACTCGAAGTTGGAGCAGATATTGTTCAAATATACAAAAGGCTGATTCAATACACAACTCTGGATAAAGTCCAGCTCATCCTGGAATCGCTTTCTACAACGGGAAAACTTCTTCACGACGCGATTAATAAGCATGTAATTATCGAGACAGCCCTGATGAAAGCTATGAGATATTCATCATCAACTAAACTGAATGATATTATCAAAAGACTTAATCAGATCAGAAGTTCTGAACAACACATTGAGCCAGAACCCTCAAGACCTGTTGACCTTCCTATCCCTCAAATGAAAGAGTCTCCTGTTTATCAATCTCCTAAACTCGAGCAAAAAGAAACTTTTGAAGTTAAGTCAGATACGCCAAAACTTGAAGAATCGGCACCCCAAGTAGCACCACCCAGAACCATTTCGCCAGAAAAACTTTGGCACAAGGTAATCCTTGAGATGGATTCGGATCATATAAGCAAACCTCAGCTTAAGTTCTGGATGCAAGAAGCTAAACCTGTATCGTTTAAAGATAACATCCTTACTATTTGCTATGACGAAGAATTTAATGATATTCACTCTCAAAGGGTTAAGGAAGAAAAACCATTGCTTCAGAGATGCATTGCCCAGATAACAGGCATAAAGAGTGCTCAATTAGAGATAAAAACCGTCAAAGGACTTATATCTCCTATTTCTTCGCCAAAACCTAAAGATATCGAAGAAGTTAAAGATAAGATTCAAAATAACAAGTTTGTCCAGAAAGCTGTTGAACTCTTTAATGGTTCAATAGTTGACTTTAGAGGATGATATCAGATTAATTAATACTTAATATAAGGAAATACAAAATGTTTGGAAAGATTGGCGACATGGGCGGAATGCTCAAGAAAGCTTATGAAATGAAAAAAGAGATGGAAAATATCAAGGAAGAGCTCACCAATATCGAAGTTCATGGCGTTTTTGGTTCTTCTGTACAGGTAGTTGCCACTGGCGCAATGAAAATCAAGTCCATAAAAATAGCTCCTGAAGCAATCAAGGAAGGAAACACTGAAAAAGTTGAAGATATGGTGCTTATAGCTGTAAACAATGCTCTTGAAGAAGCACAGAAATTAGCGCATAGCAAGATGTCGGTAATCACTGGCGGTCTTAATATTCCCGGACTCTTCTAAATGTAGCATGGACGGTCCCGCCCATAACTAAGAAAGTGTCAGCAGACACCATGGGCAAGATGCAAATGCCAAGGTAGATATATGAAAAACGGTTCACTCCCTCAGGAAATAGAAAATATAATCGCTCTGCTTAAAGAAATACCCGGAATAGGACGGAAGGGAGCTGAACGAATGGTTTTTGCCCTTTTAAAATGGCCTCCGGAAAAACTAAAAACTTTCGGTAATGAAATAGCATCTATTCCTGAAAAGATAAAACGCTGTACAGTTTGCTCCAATATCTCTGAAAGTGAAGTTTGCAATATATGCTCTTCTCATGACAGGGACACTTCAGTTTTGTGTATCGTCGAGGACTTCACACAAATACCTTTGCTCGAATCAACCTCTTTTAAAGGCTTGTATTTTGTACTTGGCGGCAAACTATCACCTCTAGATGGAATTACACCTGACTCCTTAAAGCTGAGCAAACTCACAAAACGGGTCACTGAAGACCAGAATGTCAAAGAGGTAATTATTGCTATAAGTCAGGATATCGAGGGGCAAGCCACTTCAATTTATCTAGCGAACCTTCTTCACAGATACAACATAAAAATTACTACACTCGCCAGAGGCATCCCTGCCGGAGCTGATATCTCTTTTGCTAATTCAGCTACTCTGTCGGCCGCAATAGAAGGAAGAATCAAACTATAATATCGGAGTAAAAAGAGAACAGAAATTTTCTACAAGTTCCTCATGCCATCTTCTCTTCATTCTGTCAGAATAAGTAATTTCCTGCGATGATTCTAATTCTTTGAGAAACTGCTGATGCAGAAGATAGACAAAATCTCCGCCTTCAACTGTAAAATCAAGTTCATAATTGAGTCTAAAACTTCTCATATCACAGTTGCTTGAACCCATAATTGCCCACTCTCCATCAATGATAGCTGCTTTGGCATGCGAAAACATTCCTTTCTTTTCAAAGACACGAATATTGGAATATATTAGAGTGTTATATATACTTCTTGCTGCGTATCTTACATACCAGTGATTATTGTTTTGCGGGATTATAATCCTTATATCTACATTCCTTGCCGCAGCCATGCATAGTCCTTCTATAAACGACTTGTCAGGAACAAAGTAAGGGGTAATTATCCACAGCGACTTCTTTGCCATAGATACAGCTGACATAAAGAGTTTTTTTGAAGCTTCATAAGCCTGACCTGGGCCTGAAGGTATCGCTCTAATTATGGATTCACCCATATGCTCAGGAGTTACGAAATAATTTTCTTGCTCCAATAAAATTTCCGGGTCAGCTTTCGAAACAAATGACCAATCCTTCAAAAAGGAGAATTGAAGTTCGCCAACCGCAGGCCCTTCAAGCTTGCAGTGTAAATCATGTATGTATTTAGTCTTGAGGGTAGCATCATTTTCAGCACTAATATTAATGCCGCCTATAAAAGCTACTCTGCCATCGCATATGAGAAGTTTACGGTGATTTCTAAGTTGGATTCGATACGGTGCAAACAAGTTAAACTTTGAAAAGGCTTTGAGTTCAAAATTCTTATTTCCCCTGCTCCACTTTTTAAAAAAATGCCGTGAGTATGCATGAGAACTACCCAACCTGTCGAAAAGAACTTTTACTTTAACTCCATCTTGTTTTGATTTTTTCTGCAATGCATCAAATATCTTATTGCCGACTTCATCATCATTAATGATAAAAGATTGGAGGTTGATATTTTTTTCTGCTTTCTCTATGGCTTGAAGCATCATGGGATAAGCGCTGGTACCATCCTCGAGCAGTGATATGCTATTGCCTGAAGTTGGAAATGTTCTGGGAAGAAGTTTATCCAGCATAGTCATATAACCAGGTTCAGAAGGTTTGTAATTAAAGCTCATCACTCCGGAAAGGTAACTTAGGAAAGCCCCTTCTGTGCCAAGTTTAGCCTTGTGCATATTATTGCTTGCTTTGTCAACTTTTAAACCCGTTGTTTTTATGCGATTTATGCCAAGAATTAAATAAAGTAATACGCCTAAAATGGGAACATCCAGAACAATAAAAATCCAAAGTATAGCGCTAGCAGGCTCATCATACTTATTGGCAAGAATGTGGATTATCGTAAAAATATCCAATAAAATTACAAAGGCAACAAAAAGAATCCAAGTCACAGAAGACATGTCATTTGAAAAGAAGAAGTCAATAATCATAACATTATATTGAAAAATAAGGTAAAATTTGTTAAAATTAACTTTAAAGTACAGCAGTTTTCAAAAACGACTAACACACGGAGAAATTATAGTGCATCGTGTTTTAATATACAATATGGCTTATGCGACGGGCGCTCCGAAGAGTCTTCCAGACAGCATACTCAATATCTCTCGTTACTTTATGCCTACAAGGCGCAACCTTAACAATATTAGCCGTTTTATAAATACTCAAAAAGCCGATGTGATCGGTTTAATTGAGGTTGATACAGGCTCTTACAGATCATCAAATGTGAATCAGGCCGCCAGAATAAGCAAACACTTAAGCAACTTTTACCACTCCACTACAAAGTACGGCGATAGTTTTACAGGGAGAATGCTTCCTATATTAAGCATGCAAGGAAATGCTGTCCTGACAAAGGATGAAGAGTCCAATAGTATTTACCACTACTTCCCGAGCGGATTCAAGAGACTTATAATTGAATTAGATATGGGGTTTTACAGATTTTTTCTGCTTCATCTCTCCCTTTCAAAAAGGGTTAGGCAGATTCAGTTAAACCACATTGCCAACCTTCTACATACGAATAAGAACAGACCTGTAATAATCGGAGGCGATTTCAATACATTCGGCGGAACGAAAGAAATAGAATCAATATGCAAAGAGCTTAATTTAACAAACCCTAATGTAAATAATCATCCGACTTTTCCATCTTGGGCGCCCAAGCACCAGATAGATTTCATATTGTGCTCAACCGATGTAAAAATAATCAACTTTGAAGTTCCTGATATACACCTCTCTGACCATATGCCAATTATGCTGGATTTTGAAATATGAAGCTGTGTTTAAATTTATACATTCCTTTAATTGCAGTGATTATTTTATCTGGATGCGGAACAATCGTCCGCAAAGCTGCGGTCAATCAGGTAGCGCAGACATTTGCCAATGAAAAGACATGGGCTGTAATTAATTCAGAAAATGACCCGGAACTTGTTTGGGATTCAATGCCAGTAGCTATGAAAGCTATGGAAGTGATGCTCGCTCAGGATCCGACAAATAGTCAGATAAAACTAGTTCTCGCCATAGCCTATGTCTCTTATGCTCAGGGAAATCTAGCCCAGAATGCACAGATGACCAAGAACACGGACTACAATCGGTCAAAACATCTGTCTCACAGAGCGCATAACTTAAGCCTCAGAGGCAGAGACTATGCTCTCTCAGCGCTTGACTCAAAATACACTGATTTCAGCAAGAATATTAGAATTAACATGCAGGCTACTCTTGCTCAAACGACTATAGAAGATGTCCCATGCCTATATTGGGCAGCTGCAGGATGGGCAGGCGGCATCTCATCTAATATAAACGATATGGAAAATGTAGCTGATCTGCCTGTCTCTGTAGCCATGATGCAGAGGGCTCTGGAGCTTGATGAATATTATAACGATGGAGCTATTCACGAATTTTTTATAGCTTATGAAGCTAGACAGCCCAATGCCACAAAGGAGAATATGGCCCAGTCCAAGATACATTTTGACAAAGTAGTTGAATATACTCACGGTGAAAGAGCTTATCCTTATGTAGTTTATGCTGAATCTGTGGCCGTAAAAACTCAAGATGTAAAGCTCTTCGATGAAATGCTTGGCAATGCTCTAAAAGTCAACCCCAATGAAGTTATGAAATGGCGTCTGGTAAACACGATTGCGCAGGAAAGAGCGGCATGGCTCCAGACTCAGAAAGAATTACTATTTGTCGATTTTGAGGAGATCAAAGAATGATGATTAAAAAAATAATTTTGCTTTTGCTGTCTTCAGTTCTACTTTTTTCTATTAATGTTTTCGCGCAGACAATTAAACTTGCCACTATCGCTCCCGATGGTTCGCAATGGCATAAAGCCCTGCTACAGATGGCTCAGGACTGGAAGGACATGAGCGACGGTAAAATTGTTATCCAGATTTATGCAGGCGGTGTTGCCGGTGATGACCCTGACCTTATTAGAAAAATGCGTATCGGACAAATTCAGGCAGCTGCAATCGCTACATCGAGCCTGGCATATTTCTACCCTGATGTTACTACACTGACCTTCCCTAATAACATAAAAACTGATGATGAACTCAAATATGTCGTTGAAAAACTTTCCCCTCTATTTAACGAAGAGGTTCTAAAAAAAGGCTTTAAAATCCTATGCTGGACAAATGCAGGATGGGTTCATTTCTTCTCCAAAGACAAAGTTGTTACTCCTGATGATATGAGAAAGCAGAAACTCTTTTACTGGGGTTCTGAACCAGTTTACTTCGAATTGCTAAAAAAAACAGGATTCAACCCTATCCCATTGAGTGTCACAGATCTTCTGCCCGGTCTGCAGACAGGACTGGTAACAGCTTTTGCCGCTCCACCGCAGGCAGCGCTTGGCTTCCAGTGGTACAGCCAGGCTCCCAATATGTGCGCTCTTCGCTGGCAACCTCTGCCCGGAGTCATCATCATGACTGAAAAGGCGTGGAAACAAATTCCTGATGAGCTGAAACCGAAGCTTATGAAAAGCGCTCAAAAGGCCGGTATGCAAATATGGGATGATGATGTGAGACTGGAAAATGAGTCAATTTCAGTGATGGAAAAGCACGGGCTAAAAGTCAACAATCTTTCACCGGAAGATATTGCACAATGGCAAAAAGGTATTGATCAATTCGGCATACCTCTATTTATCGGACACCGTTTTTCCGCAGAAGTGTTCGCCAAAGTAAATGCCGCCCTAAAAGAATACAGAGATCTCAATAAAGATAAAAAATAATCCCTCTTTCCAATGATTCTAAAGATATGTAATTGGACTGGAAATAGCATCGTTGCCCTACTGCTTCTCCTGATGGTGCTAATCCCATGCACGGAGATGTTTTTCAGGTCATTATTTGGAATCACAGTGACAGGTGCAACAGATTTTCTACAGCATCTAACTTTATGGGTCGGAATTTCCGGTGCTGTCCTTGCGGTTAGAGATGACAAGCATATCAGAATAGCCGGATATGACTTCTTCCCAAAACCTTTGCGAATCTTTGCTGATTACTGGACTTACTTCCTGGCTGCGTCTGTATGCTGGTCGCTCTGCGGTGCCGGACTTCAGCTCGTTGTGGCAGAAGCTCCTGCTCTCCCTCAAAGCATAGGAAAACTTCTGCCTGCCTTTATAAATAACTGGCTGGAACCATTCGGGCTTTATGAATCAGGAAACGGCTTGAATGTCGGGGGTTTGATTCCTCAATGGATGGCCGAACTCATAATACCGGTCGGCTTCGGACTCATGGCTCTTCTTTTTATTTTATGTTTCTCAAAAAAGAGCATTTGGTCAAAACTCCTTATCGCTCTAAGCCTTCCTTGTGTAATTATTCTGTCAATAATATTTCCTGAAGCTCCATCGGGTTTCGTATTGTCAGGAATCATAATTCTGATCCTCTCAGCTGCTATTGGAGCTCCAATATTCGTGTTTATAGGCGGCGCAGCCTTGCTTCTCTTCTGGTCTGACGGGGTAACAACCTCAGCAATCCCGACAGAAATGTACCGCATAGTCGTCTCTCCTGTCTTCCCAACTATTCCTCTCTTCACTCTGGCAGGTTTTGTATTGTCCGAAAGTAAAGCAAGTGAAAGGTTTGTCAAGGTTTTTCAATCTATTTTTGGATGGTTGCCAGGCGGCACAGCCGTGGCAGTAACTCTGCTTTGTGCGTTTTTTACAACTTTTACCGGTGCATCAGGAATTACTATTCTGGCTTTAGGTGGTCTCCTTTTGCCGGTGTTGATTGGCAGCGGATCAAGTGAAAAGTTTTCCATTGGATTATTAACAGCCACCGGAAGCATCGGGCTTTTGTTCCCTCCAAGTCTGGTCGTCATCCTATATGCGATAATTGCCAAAGTATCAATAATAGATATGTTCAAAGCCGGACTTCTGCCGGGAGTGCTTCTCATCCTTCCCATCTGTATTATATGTATATGGCAGGCCAAAAGAAATAAATCCTATGTAAAGATCAAATTCAATATCTGGGTAGCGCTGAAGGCAATCTGGATTGCAAAATGGGAACTTCTGATACCTATAATAACTCTGACAGCCATCTTTGGAGGATTCTGCTCCATAGTAGAAGCTTCAGCGATCACAGTTTTCTACTCTCTTGTGATAGAGATTTTTGTTTATCGCGACCTGAATCTCAGAAAACTATTTGAGCTTTTTGTGAAGTGCTCCATACTTGTGGGCGGAGTTTTGATAGTCCTTGGAGTCGCTATGGGATTAACAAGCTATCTCGTTGATGCCCAGATACCGTATAAGATTGCCCAATGGGCAGTGAAACAGTCCTGCCCGACATGGGAATTCCTTCTTGCCCTTAATATCGGGCTACTGATTGTAGGATTCCTGATGGATATTTTCTCCGCTATAATTGTGGTAGTTCCTCTGATACTGCCGATGGCCGCAGCTTTCGGAGTTGACCCGGTTCATCTGGGCATAATCTTTCTGGTTAATCTTGAGTTAGGTTACCTCCATCCGCCTGTGGGCATGAATCTTTTTCTTTCAGCATTCCGTTTTAATAAATCTTTAATGAGAGTTGCCTGGTATGTTCTCCCTTTTTTAATGGTTTTTCTCCTTGTCGTCCTCCTGGTCACATATATTCCGTGGCTCAGCATTGGCATTTTAGAATTGCTTAAATAACTTTGTAATATCAAACCTAATAAAGGCCTCCGATGAAAAAACACCACCTTTTGCTTCTCTTCTTCGCCTCAACTTTTTCCTCTTTTTCGATGCCGTCAGATATGCCGTGTTTTTCCAATGAAGTAATGTGGCATATTAAAGCTAATCTTGAAGAGAATATCGCATCAGATTCCAATAGATTTCCCGAAGCTCTTTACCCTGAAAAAGCTGCCAGAAAAGAAGCTCTACTCGGTGCTATAGTTGCAGCTCCTTACGAGAAGAAAATCGAAGAAAAACAAACCAACAATGACAAGTTCACATATCTCTGGCAAAGAGACGGCGGCATTGCGATGCTTGCAATTGAAGATGAACTTAAAAGCGCCGTTGCTACAGACGATAAGGAATCTATTACAAGATATGCTCAGATGATGATAAATTATATAAAATTTTTCGACTATGCCTCCAGACAGGATGGGTATTATCCCGGAATAGCAAAATTCTATCTGTCAGGAGAAAGCGTCACAGACTGGCAAAATCCGCAGAATGACGGACCAGCTTTTACTGCTTTGGTCTTTACTGAATTTGCAAATCTCATTATGTCCCAGAAAGAGCCTTTAAATATTAACGGAACTATCCTGGATAAGAATTTTGTTGAAAAATACCTCTTTGACATTAAAGGAAACGGACTAATAAACCAGAACCTCTCTTATATCGTAGATAACTCAAGAGAAGAATGTTTTGACTTATGGGAATCATGTTTGGGCCAGATGTTCTTCACAAAAATGGTTCAGATAAAAGCGTTGACTGCCGGAGCGGCTCTATCAACAAATTTCAATAACCTCTCTCTTGCCTCAAAATATATAGCCGCCGCTGAAGATCTTTCATATCAGGCTGTAGAACACTATCAGACCTTCACATACGGTCAGGAGAAGTTTAAGTCCTACTGTGAAGGCTCTGACATTCCACTAAATCTGAGTTTTCCAATATATCCGAAATACAAAAGCAATAACTTCTCAAAGTACAGAGGGATGTCTCTGGACTCATCAGTAATTCTCGGAATATTGTTTGGAAATTTATACGAATACTCGCAGCCTGATTCATGGGTTTACAAAAGCCTTACAAAAGACAAAATCATTGCCAAAAAGTTTGTCTCTGTAATTCAGGAATCTAAAGAAGACCTCTCTCCGACATCGCTTGAAGTCATAAAAACTGTCAGGCTCATTGCCGATAAGAGCTTCTCAAAAAAAGGATTAGACTCTTACAAGATCAACGAAGATTTACCTAAGGGAATAAATCTTATCGGTCGCTATCCGGGAGATATTTATAATGGCATCACATGGAATGATCCTTTAAATAAAGGCAATCCATGGTTTATCACATCTATCGCTCTTGCTCAGTATTACTACACTTTGGCTTATGAACTCAAGAAGCCTGATTACATCGAGATGGGTAATAAGCAGATGGAATTAGTTTTCAAATACATAGATGGAAAAGAAAACGCCTCAGGCAAATCCTTCAGGATGTCCGAACAAATAGATAGAAATACCGGCGAACAAACCTCTGCAAACGACTATACCTGGAGTTATGCTCAATATCTTCTAGTTCATCACGCCTTCGTCCAGGCCCGCAGGATGTGATTAATCATCCCAATTAGGTTAGTTTGCGCCAAAACTTGCGGATAAAGAAGCGGGAAATCCTTACGACATTCTTCAGATTCTTAGAGCCTATGACATTCCTGACAGGATTATTTTTATCTTTCAGTGTGAAAAAGATACATACTATAACCAAAAATAGGATAGCAAGACCTAAAGCCAGAGCCGTTAAAATACTGTAGTGATTAACAAAGAAACTTGAAAATGGCAAAGCCAGGACTCCGCCGATAGTGCCGGCCAGGATCATGAAGCTCATAAGTTTCGGGCAACTGTAGGGCAGTTGATCAATTCCGTAAGAAAGAATTGAAGCATAAAGTCCGGCATAACCTATTCCCATTAAAGCAATCATAACCATGGCGAAAGTAGTATTTTTATTCAGAAAAATCAATAGGTATGCAACAAAGGCCAATGATGTCGAGATGAGAATAAACTGATGTATCTTCAGGTATTTAGCGATTTTATCTGCCCCGAATCTTCCGAAGGTGATGAAGAGCCAGTAGATAGTCAGCCCCAATGTCGCCTTGGCTATTGAGAAATCGCAGACAAGTTTGAAGTATGAAACTATCCAAGCAGAGAAAATACACTCGGAAAGAACATAGAAGAAGAGAGCTGCTGCTATCAGATAAATGCTTAGATGCCAGGATATTTTCTTTTCCGCATCTTCATCTTTTGATTCATCAGGAGCGAACTTAGAATATTCTATTGCCTTATTGAGCCAGAATAAGATTCCCAAGAAAATAAATGCTAATGCTACAATAAGTTGCCAAGGCCAGTTTATCTCCAATAATTGTCCTAGAATGAATGGACCCATAATTCCGCCCACACTGAAGAAGAAATTGATTATATTGAGTTTCTGAAATTTATTCTCATTATGAAGTTTAACTATCAGATAATTCGGTACGGAAATAAGTATGCCGTTACCAAATCCCAGAGGAATAAGCCCGATGATAAAGAGCGAATACCAACCGCTTATGACAAACAAAAGACTTAAGGATACGGCGCCAAGTCCGATGTAAATCTGGTATTTAAGGTTAGTACTTTCCAGAAAATATCCATTGAAATAAGTGACTATAGCCTGTATTAGAGTCGGGATAAAAAGTAAATATCCGACATGTGCAAGACCAATATTGTATGTCTTTGATACGAAAAGGATAAGCACACCCTGAGAGATGAACTCACAGCCCATAAACATAAAAATAAGGTAGGACAACCATGTAAGGCGGTTAACTGTATTCATAAAAATCCAAAGTATTTAGGTTTAAAAAAAGTCTTCCTAAGTAATTCTACACATTTAGATAAATATGGCAAGCTCATATTTAATGAGTGAAAACAAAGTTTTCTCTTCGGGATAATTGATTTATCCTCATTTTGCAATATCCTCATTGTTTATGAGTAGATATTCAATATTAAAACTATTTTAGATACAATGGAGGTTTTTATGAGACAAGAATTTTTACCTTTCTGCAAACCATCTATCACAAAAGAAGACACAGAAGCAGTAAGCAAAGTCCTGCTTTCAAGCTGGATTACCACTGGTGTCTGGAATGCTGAATTTGAAAAAAATCTTTGCGAATATACAGGAGCCAAATTCGGCGTAGCACTTACATCCGCCACAGCTGGAATGCATATACTGCTTAAAGCATTAAATATCGGCCCCGGAGATGAAGTAATCACTCCTTCCCTAACTTGGGTTTCTACTGTGAACATGATAGTCCTTGCAGGAGCTACTCCAGTCTTTGCTGATGTTGACCGCGATACATTGATGATTACGACAGAAACTATCGAAAAATGCATTACACCTAAAACTAAACTCATCATCCCTGTTCACTACGCAGGAGCTGCCGCAGATCTCGATTCAATTAATGATCTTGCTAAAAAGCATGGCATTACAGTCGTCGAAGATGCCGCTCACGCAATAGGAACTTTCTACAAGGGCAAACACATCGGCTGTGATAATACCGCCATTTACTCATTCCATCCTATTAAGAACATAACAACTGGCGAAGGCGGGATGATTACTACTAATGACCCAACTCTGATAGAGAAGCTTAGAAGACTCAAGTTTCACGGGCTTGGAGTCGATGCGTTCGACAGAAAGCAACAGGGTCGTTCACCTCAGGCCCAAGTAGTTGAACCTGGCTACAAATACAATCTCACAGACATTTGCGCAGTTTTGGGAGTGAGACAGTTAGCCAGATTAAAAGAACTCAATGAGAAACGCACTAAAATAGCCATGTCTCTCAGAAAGAAACTCAAAGATGTTGCAGGAGTCCTACCCTTGAGTGATCCGAAATATGACTTTACTCATGCCTGGAATCTTTTCATAGTTAGAGTTGTTTCCGAGAAAATTACCCGCAATCAGTTTATGGAAGAGTTAAAGAAACTTAACATCGGAACAGGTCTTCACTTCCTTGCGGCTCATGTTCAGAAATATTACCGTGAAACAATGAATGTCGCTCCGGGAGTGCTTCCAAATACAGACTTTAACTCCGAAAGGATGTGCTCTATCCCTCTCTTTCCTGATATGACAGAACAGGATGTTAATGATGTAGTTGATGCCATTAAGGAAGTCCTGGCAAAAGCATAAAAAGGAAGCATTAGACACGGGCTAGACACCCGTGTTATTCTTTGTGAAACCTTTGAGCCCTTTGTGGTTAGCTCCTCAAATCCGAAATCATCAATCTAAAACCTGAAATCTCAGCGCTAATTCTGGATACTGATTGAGTTTACATTCAGATTAAGTTTCTGATTGGACTGGGAAAGATTCAAGATACCTGCAATGTCGTCACCGCATAATGAAAAGTTCAAGACAAAGTTATTTCCATTAACACTATTGGTAATGGTATTTAAAAACGGTATCTGAGTATTATTTTGAGCCATCATAAATATCTGAATTTTAAGTAACGGCATGAACTGATTGATAAGATTATTGAGGACATTAGCCGAGTCTGAATTCTGGAACATAATAACTGTGTTTACATTTAGAGTATCAGAAGCCGAAGCATTTAGCGTCGCTCCAGCCAGGTTCTTTATGAGAGTTCTCAAAGATGCGCTTAAGCTTTGAGGCTGATTAGTCGGTGTAATTTTATCATCTTCACTCTGAAGCAATCCCCTGATAGCCGGAGGAACAGCCGCGATGGCATAGAGAACTGAATCTTTAGCTACAAGTTTCTTCTGTTCGGTCATCCTTTCAGGTAGAGCAATAAGTTTATTTGTTTTATATCTTTTCATCAAGGCTACAACTGAGTCTGAAGAATCTGAACCAAAAATCGTATTACCATCGGGCATGGCAAGATAGAGAGAGGACGACTGATATTTTATTTCAGTTACACTAATTTCAGAGATTTTAATTTGTTTTACCGTAAGATTTGCCTTACCGGACGGGTCATAAGTTAGCATCTTAGTCAGTTCGTCCTGAGTAATACTTTTATTTAGTTTGAAACCAATCAGATAAGAAATGCTTTCTTTGGATGAAGTTTTACTCTGGGAAACATCAACCGAAAACACAACTTCAGATAAATCTTTTTCTGTCAGACCATTAGCCGCAGTTGAAGGATAGACTGAGGCAAGTATGTCTGATTTGGCAAATCTTGCAGGAAGATTGCTCTTGATAGCAGTGTAAATTTTGGTTTTCTGGAGTTTTCCGGCATCGATATAGAGGAGGATGTATGAATCCTGACCAACAATGAAATCGGCTATATTTGAGGCTGTTAAAGGAATTATTGATAATACACTTAGGATTGCAACAACAAGAACTTTTTTCATTTTATATCGCTTTTTATTTAGTTTTGTGTTTATTTTTAACCCAGGCATCAACAAATTGGTCTAGATCGCCATCAAGAACAGCCCCGGTATTGCCTGTTTCGACACCTGTTCTTAAGTCTTTTACCATCTGATAAGGATGAAGGACATAAGATCTTATCTGATTGCCCCATCCCATCTCAGTCTTGTCTCCGCTTATAGAGTCTGCTTCTTTCTTTTTTCCATCTTCTTTGAGTGCGAAGAGTTTGGCTCTTAACATCTTCATGGCAGTCGATCTATTTTTGTGCTGAGAGCGTTCAATCTGGCAGGCAACCACAATTCCCGTAGGAAGGTGTGTAAGCCTGATTGCGCTGTCTGTCTTATTTACATGCTGACCCCCTGCTCCACTGCTTCGGTAGGTATCAATCCTTAAATCCTTTTCATCAATTTCAATTTCATCATTATCCTCTTCAAATTCAGGCATGACTTCGACTGATACAAATGAGGTATGCCGTCTTGAGTTGCTGTCAAATGGAGATATCCTCACAAGCCTGTGTATTCCTCTTTCCGCTTTGGAATAACCATACGCAAAAAGACCTTTAACAAGAACTGTTATGCTCTTAGTTCCAGCTTCTTCGCCAGGCTGAAATTCTACGATTTCCTCGCTCCACCCACGCCTTTCAAACCATCTTCTATACATCCTAAAGAGCATTGAAGCCCAGTCGCACGATTCAGTCCCGCCTGCTCCTGCATGTATAGAGATGTAAGCATTGTTTTTATCATATTTGCCGGAAAGGAAGCTTAGAAGTTCTGCCCTGTCTATTGTCGGAGAAAATCCTTTCCAGAGCAATTCAGCTTCTTCAAGCATATCATCTGTAGGGTTTTCTATGACAAGTTCGGCCATAGCAGTAAAGTCTTCCAGATCCCTGGCAAGTTTATCGTAACTCTCAAGAACAGTTTTTGCCGCGCTAAGCTCGTTCATATAAGCCTGAGCTTTTTCCCTGCTGTCCCAGAAATTAGGAGCAAGCATCTTTTCTTCAATATCTTTCTTAGCTTGTGCCTTTTCGTCTATTTTGAGGTGTCTTTTGAGGTTAAGAGTTCGCGCTTTCGCATCGTTAAGAAATGACTTAAGTTCATCAAAGGTCATATAAACTAAATACTCCAATGTAAAAAATCTTAGATAAATACTGCTATTATG
>JBAXXY010000016.1:0-27818 GCA_037127655.1 Lentisphaerota bacterium | reverse complement strand
TTATTTGCCGATGCGCTGTCAACTATGAAGTTTGTCTTGGCTCCCACTATACAAATTGGCATCCCGAAAGCATCCTTAGCTATCACAAAGGTACCGCCGGTAAAACCGTAAGTGGCATTAGCGTTAGTCAGACTAGTTGTCCCATCAATCTCCAGAGCGCCGTTTCTCTGGTAATAATCATTAAGAGTCGTGGACATCTGCCATTTGTTTCCATTGTCACAAATGTCTCTTTTCCAAGACTCTGGGTAATTGCACACTAGCGGAGCCTTTGAATAAGAGTAAATGCCGTTTTCATCTGAAGTGTAGGAAGCGAATTTTACCTCAGATCCAATTAATGCTGAAGCTGCGAAACCCAGCATTGCCGATAAAGCAACTATTTTTGCGCCTTTTCTTTTGATAATCATTTTTCTTCTCCTTTCTTTTATTATTGCTAACTTATTAAAAACCATTGTGTTGTTTGAAAGAGCAACAAAGATAGTAGAGAAATCAACTCCTTCAAAAAATCGCGTACTAACACAAGCTATATTTAATGCTATGAACTATTATATTTGCTACATGTGTAAAATAATAACAACTATTAGCATTTGAAAATTATATGAAATTCAAGAAAGACGCATTCAGAAAAATCAGGCAACAGCAGAGATGGACAGCCAGATCGTTGGCAAAAAAACTCGGTATAACTTCAGCAACCCTTCATATGTGGGAGAGCGGGCATCACGATCCTCCGATTGATAAAATTTCGGCTATAGCAGAGCTTTTAAATATCGCCCCAGATGAGATTCTAGAACACGAATCATTAATTCTTGAATCAATTGAGACTAAAAAAGAAAACAGTTCAGTAAGCAATTTATTAAAAACCATATCAAGTTACGAGAAATCCAAACTTGAGGATTCCATTATCTCAATAACAAAAAATCTTAAGTACCTATCAGATAAGATAAAAGAGCTCTCAATGATATTTAACGCT
The DNA here is from genome assembly GCA_037127655.1 of Lentisphaerota bacterium. GTDB lineage: Bacteria > Verrucomicrobiota > Lentisphaeria > Victivallales > GWF2-38-69 > GWF2-38-69. The sequence goes on along the minus strand of JBAXXY010000016.1, from coordinate 26,851 downwards.
ATAATGCGGGCAAATCCTGCATTCTGTTACATAAAAGATACATCACAGAATTATGTGATGGCAAGCCATATTTTTCTGGATACTCTTGGTATGCCAGATGATTTCGACATCAGAGGAAAAAGGGATTCAGATTTCTATCCATCATCTGAAGCTCTGGAAAATTACAGAGAAGACGAAGTGGTAATGACCTCAGGAATAGCTGTTAAATATAAAGAAAAGTCAATTCCAGGAACAAGAAAGGCAAAACAGGCCATAGTTTTTAAAATTCCAATCATCGGAATAAATTCAAAGCCAATCGGTCTGATGGGAACTTTTCTTGATATTACAGAGCGTAAAAAAGCCGAGGATATGGTAGAAATCCTCAAGAAGGCAATGGAGACGATGGATGAAGTCATCTGGATAGGCAGAGATGCTGAAGAGAGAGAAGACGGAAGCACAAACATCAAAGAAATACTTTATGCAGTTAACAGCAATTTTAGGAAAAAACTACTTAAAAATGTAGAACATCTTAATTATCGGGAACAAGTCGATTATTTCTATAGCAACATGGTCGTTGAGAAAAATAGGCAGAAACACAAATATAAGGAGCTGATGAAGGAGAATAAGACAGAGATTTTCTATCACATAAAACACCCTACGGAAGACAAAGTTATAAGTATAAGCGACAAGATATATTTCATTCCTAAAATGAACATTTTTATCGGAATAGTAACTCAGAACCGGAATAGCAGCGTATAGAAAAGGCCATAGTTTCCTATACAGATTTGAAAGAACTCCGGGCACAAACTAAATTTTAAGCGTATATATAAATCAAAACCAATAAAGCAGTTCACACTATGTTTAAAGCAGTTAATTCCAAAAGCAGTTTCCCCGAAATAGAAGAAAATGTATTAAAGTTTTGGGAAGAGAATCAAATTTTTCAGCAATCCCTCGACAACAGAAAAGGCTCCGAAGAGTATATATTCTATGATGGCCCTCCATTTGCTACAGGATTGCCGCACTACGGACACCTTCTTGCAGGAACAATAAAGGATGTAGTGCCTCGCTACCAGACTATGCGTGGAAAATTTGTGGACAGAGTTTTCGGCTGGGACTGCCATGGTCTTCCTGTCGAATATGAAATGGAAAAAGACCTCAATCTTGCAGGGAAGAAAGATATAGAAGCTTACGGAATTGATAAGTTTAATGAATCATGCCGCTCAATAGTCCTGCGCTACACCAAAGAGTGGGAAACTGTCGTTACGAGAATGGGCAGATGGGTTGACTTCAAAAGAGGCTACAGAACCATGGACAAGAATTATATGGAGTCCATCTGGTGGGTTTTTAAACAGCTCTGGGATAAAGGGTATATTTACGAAGGGCATAAAATTCTGCCTTACTGCCCTAGATGCGCTACTCCACTTTCAAACTTTGAGGCCAACCAAGGATATGAAGAAGTAGAAGACCCGGCAATAACTATCCGTTTCAGGGATGAGAAAGATCCTCATCTTTATTATCTTGCATGGACAACTACACCATGGACTCTCCCTTCAAATATGGCTTTGGCTGTCGGAGAGAATATTGACTATGTAAAAATTGCAGACGGCGAAACCTTCTACATCCTCGCTCAATCCAGGCTTTCATTCTATTACAAAGATCCTTCTGAGTATTCAATCATCTCGAAATTTAAAGGTTCTGCTCTTCTTAACCGTACATATATTCCTCTGTTTCCTTACTTTGCTGAACTCAAAGAAGAAGGAGCTTTCAGGGTAGTTACAGCCGATTATGTCAGCACTGAAGATGGTACAGGCATTGTTCACACTGCCACAGGCTTCGGCGAAGACGATGCCGAGACAGGCAAGAAGCACGGCATTCCGGAAGTTTGCCCAATTGACGCTGAATGCAAGTTTACAGGGTCTGTCCATGACTATGTGGGAATGTATGTCAAGGATACTGATAAACTCATCATCAGACGGCTCAAAGATGAAGGCAAACTCGTTCATAGAGGAACGATCAAGCATAACTATCCGCATTGCTGGAGAGATGATTCCCCGCTTATATACAGAGCTGTTTCCACATGGTTTGTAGAGATAGATAAAATCAAAGAAAAAATGCTCAATGCCAATAGCAAAATCACATGGGTGCCATCACACATCAAGGATGGACGTTTCGGCAAGTGGCTTGAGAATGCAAGAGATTGGGCAGTAAGCAGAAACCGTTACTGGGGATGCCCGCTTCCAATATGGAGAAATGATGATACAGGCGAAACAATCTGCATTGGTTCTGTCGCCGAACTTGAGAAGCTTACAGGGGCGAAAGTGGATGATATTCACAAACACTTTGTAGATGTCTTAGAAATACCCTCGCCGACAGGCAAAGGCGTTTTGACAAGAGTGCCGGAAGTCTTGGACTGCTGGTTTGAAAGCGGTTCGATGCCGTATGCTCAGAGTCACTATCCATTTGAGAATAAAGAATGGTTTGAGAAGAACTATCCGGCGGATTTTATCGCTGAAGGTTTAGATCAGACAAGAGGGTGGTTTTACACGCTTGTAGTGTTGGGAGCCGCTCTTTTTGACAAACCTGCATTTATGAATGTAGTAGTAAATGGTTTAATTCTTGCAGAAGACGGACAGAAGATGTCAAAACGCAAGAAGAATTATCCTGATCCGATACATGTAATAAATGAGTACGGAGCTGATGCTTTAAGGCTCTTCATGCTCGGCTCTCCGGTTGTCAAAGGAGATGACCTTAGATTCTCCGAAGAAGCAGTCAAGGAGACACTTAGGACTATTATGCTTCCAATATGGAATTCATATAGTTTCTTTATCACTTATGCCAGAGTTGATAACTACACTCCTAAAACTGGAGAAGTCCAACCTCCTGAAGCCCCATCAAATCCATTAGACAAATGGATTCTTTCGTCATTGTGCGAGATGGTTAACGAAATAAAAGAGAGCATGGACAATTATCAGCTTCAGAAGGGAGCAAATAGGTTCTCTTTATTTGTTAATGACCTGACAAACTGGTATATAAGAAGAAGCAGAAGGCGTTTCTGGAAGAGCCAGAACGATTCAGATAAAGAAGAGGCATATCAGACGCTGCATTTTGTCCTTTTGACATTTGTTCAAGCCGCCTGCCCATTTATTCCGTTCCTGACAGAGGAGATATATCAGAACCTTAAAACGGACGCAATGCCGCAATCAGTTCATCTATGCAATTACCCTGAACTCAATGCGTCTGTGAGAGATCAGAACCTGGAAATACAGATGGGACATGCCATCACAGCTGTTTCTCTAGGCAGATACCTTAGAACAAAAAGAGAGATAAAAGTCAGACAGCCTTTATCCAAAGTTATTGTAATCTGCCATGATGATAATGTAAGAAAACTCATGGAAGCAACGGTTGATATCATCAAGGATGAGTTGAATGTAAAAACTGTCGAATTTATGAAGAATGAAGAAGAGCTTGTTGACCGTCACGCAAAGGCAAATTTTAAGGCTCTTGGTCCAAAAGTAGGCAAGGATATGAAGGAAGTTGCCGAAATGATAACCCATCTGACAAACCATCAGATAGTCAATATTTTAAATGAGAAGAAAGTAACTCTTTCCTTGTCTTCTGAGTCCAAAATAGAGATCGGAAGAGACGATGTAATAATTGTCAGAAAAGAGAAAGAAGGACTAACCGCCGCTTCAGAAAAAGACATAACTATCGCTCTTGATACCAAATTAACAAAAGAACTTATAGAAGAGGGTTTTGCCCGCGAAATAGTGAGTAAAGTTCAAAATATGCGCAAGGAGATGGACCTAGATGTTTCAGACCGAATCATTATATCGTATGGTGTTCCTGCAGAATGGGAAAATGCCGTTCTGAAGTTCTCAGACTATATAAAGACTGAAACACTTGCTGTAGAACTTGAGAAAATTACATCATTAGATTGCTGCGAAATGACTGAAGTCAATGATGTAAACTGCATTATCAAAGCAAGAAAAGCATAGGGTAAAATTCGGAAGTTTGAGGTCGGATTTCGAAAGAAAACTTCTTACTTCCGTCTTCCCATTTCCGCATCAAATAAACAATATTGTGTTTTGCAAAATCCTAAAGTTATTAAATCTCAGAACAGTACAAATACTCTTGCATCAGTCCCCATTCTAAGTTGCATATCTTTTGGAAGATCAAGAATCTCTATGGTCACGGTAAATCTGTATTCCAATCTGATCCAATCAATGCCAGGCTCAATGTAAGGCAATACCATCTGAGGGGTACTCAATCTATTTACTGCATTAGTTACGCTAAGAACTCTCCCCTTTAGTACCCTGAACGGGTTTGAATCTATGCTTAATATGACTTCCTGCCCAGGTTTAATAGAGCCAATCCAATACTCTTTGAAGTTCGCTTCTACCCAACAAACTTGAGTCTGAGCAATACCAAACAATGGCGTCCCTGCTTGAATAAAAGGCCCCGGCATCAGATACATGTTTGTCACATAACCGTCGAAAGGGGCAAGCACTAGAGATTCATCATAATTATACTTTGCCAGATTAAGCTGAGCCGTAAGCTGCTCAATCGTGCTTATCTGAGCTTTGTATTGATCTTGATAAAGTTTCAGAGTCTGGTAACTGGTTTCTACATTCTGAGCTGCTCTGTAATAATTTGTCTGGGTGTTTTCCATTTGCTGTCTGGATACTGCATTTTCCTTAAATAGAAGTTGATTCCTGTTTCGTTCAGTGTCTGCAAGGACAAGTTCATTCTCAAGTATTTTGACCTGACTACTGGCTGTGGTTATTTGATCCTGTAGGATACCTTTTTGAGCAACTGCATAGTCAAGGTCTGCCTGTGACTTCTCTATGGCTAGTTTAAATGGATATCTGTCCATGGTAAAAAGCGGGTCTCCAGCTTTAACAAACTGGTTATTTGTTACATATATTTCTTTCAGATAACCATTGACACGAGGAGTTATTTCCGCCCAATTTGCCCTGATATAAGCATTTGAGGTATATCCGCCTATAAATGCAAAAATTATTACGGCTATGATCAGGATAATAAATAAAACTATTAAGACTTTATATTTTGCTTTTATCTTCATGGTAAACTAAAGGTTAAAACTTAACTGATGAAACTTTTAACATTATTATTCTCTTATTAGCACATAATTTCAACAGATATAGATATTTTGAGCAGTTTTAGATAATATCTAGAATAGACATCTAACACATAATCTGGCTCTATGACTGTTTCATATTACTACAAAACTATTCTCAGAGATGCGATAAAGCTCTGGAAAGATTTATCCTGGAGCAACAAAGAGATTAGAGTCGCATTAAGAGGAGCGATAAGCTGCGTCATAACTTTTCTAATCGCTTACTCCCTAGATTTTAAAAATCCTTTCTGGGCTCTTTTCACTTGTTTGGTGCTTACTCAACAGGTAAGTCTGGCAGGTTTAAATAAGAGCTTTTTGAAAGTATTAGCTACTTTCTGCGGCGCTCTTCTGGCGGTCGTGATTTATGGCCTTTTTATTGAAAGCTATTATATGTATTCCATTACGCTCTTTCTGCTGACAGTATTTATCTATTATAAACGGGGCGTTTCAGAGAAACATGAATACTTCTGGTGGCTTATACTTTTTAACTTATTGCTAATCTCAGTCGTGGGATACGCAAATTCACCCACCAGCGTATTCTCGTCAGCAGTTTACAGACCGCTTGAAATACTGCTTGGAATAGTGGTCTCAACTTTTGTATATTTTTATCTGTTCCCAGATAACATGCCGGATGAATTGACATTTAAACTTGAAACACTAAGAAGAAAGATCTTTGATTTTCATAAGAATATTTTAACTATTTATATTTCAGGAAAACACTCCGAATCCGATGTCGGCAAAGAATATAGCGAAATTAAAAACTTCATGGCAGACTTCACACAAATGATCAATATTTCTTCATTAGAAGAAACAACCAACACCAAAAAACTAAAGAGTATATCTGAAGAATTAAACAAACTATCATATTGCTCTGAAAATGTGTTTAGTTTTTATACAAACTCAGTTAGAGACAAGTCGTTTAGCTTCCAGTATCACTTTTCAACTCTTCTGAGCAACATGCTTGTCAAGTTTGAATACTTTCTGAAAGCTGTCAATAGCAGGGATAAAAAACTGAAAAGATGCATTGATAGAGAGATACAGATATTGATGAATAATATTGAAATGAGATGTAATTCTCTTGTAAGAAAAGAAAGGCACAGAGTTTATTCAGTTACAGATAACTTTGCATTTTATCAGTCGCTTTACCTGCAAAAATCACTGGTCGAAATTTATTCTGATAATCCTTCTGAGAAAAAAACAGTGCAAGTAGAAAACCAGACATCGGGGCATAAAACTATTTCTCATATAGGGTTATATGGGTTCATTGAATTTAAACTATTCGGCAAAAACTTTATGTTTTATGCACCTGCCCTTAAGCATGGAATTAAAGTGGCGATCGCGCTAATTATCGTTGTATGGGGATGGTATTATCTCGAACTCCCAAAGGGACAAGGAGGAATCAATATTTGTCTGGCAGTTCTGACAGTCCTGCAGCCTGACAGCATCACAAGCAATCTCAAAGGACTGCTGAGGCTTTTTGGATGTATAATAGGCGGAGCAATAGGCTTTCTATTTTTGGGGTTGCAAACAGACTCTACAACGATAATGCTTCTGTGTCTTTTTGTAGTTACTTTCGTTTCTTGCTATACTTATTCTGCGGGGGGTTTTGGGATTTCACTTCTCGGATTGGAAACAGCTTATGCCTATATTGCCACTACTATAATATTGAGTTCTGGGCCAATCACTACTTATTCAAATATAGTTTACCGCTTGGCAGGTATCATCCTGGGGATTTTTACCATTTGGGCGATCAACAAACTTTTTTGGGATGATAACCCAAAAAAGATATTCATGGAACAGCTACAAGGGTTCAGCGAATCATTTAAAAATATTAAATTCCCATTTCTTGACAAAGCATACATTGTTCATATGAGTAAAGACTTAAAAAACATCAAAGTTTTTCTAAATAAATTGAAGGCTCAGAAAGATATTTCTGAAGAGGAGGCTTTAGGTTATTACAGGAATCTCAATCTCATGGAGCAACTGCTCAATCTGATTGATTCTATTACCTCTCTCAATAAAAACACATTTGATTTTTTCCTGACTGTAGATTCTAAAATCTTTGAATCGATTAATATGTATTTTCATAAATTGCCCGAAATAAAAAAAAATGATAATGAAGAAACAAGAAAGATTATAGAAAGCATATTAAACGACATTGAAGAAATAAAGCTGAAATCAAGAGCATATGGACTTCTTAAAAATAAAAGACTTTCTGAAAGGCAGGATATTTGTCAGCTACTATTCTGCCTGAATCACATGGTTAAAATTTTCGGAGAAGCTTCAGGAATAGATGCCCAAACCTAAAAACTATGACTTATGCGGTAAAGGATCAAGCCTTAGCAACAGTATCTTCTTCGTATTCGGTGGGATCTTTGACTTCAGCAGACTTGAATGCTTCTCTTCTTGCTGTGCAGGTTCCACATTTTCCGCAATGTTTTTCTTTGCCTTTATAGCACGACCAGGTCTTTGAAAAATCGACTCCAAGCGAACTGCCTACTGACACAATCTCACTCTTCTTCATCGTTAAAAATGGAGCGATAATCTCTGCATTATTATATGTGCCTAAAGATACAGCGCTGGACATCGCTTTAATAAAATTCTCTCTGCAGTCAGGGTATATACCATGATCATCGGAATGAGCTCCGATGATGAGTTTATTAATATCCAAACTCTCTGCCATCCCAGCTGCGATAGAAAGCATTATCCCATTCCTGAAAGGCACGACCGTCTGCTTCATGACTTCATCGGTATAATGCCCATCGGGAATTATGCCGCCGCTTCGCAATAGAGTTGAGTTAAAATAGTCATTTATAAAATCAAGATTCACACTCAAATGCCTTACTCCCATTCGCACACAATGGTATTTGGCAAATGGTATTTCTTTGTGATTGTGCTTAGACCCATAGTTAAAACTCACGCCGAGTTCTACATCATATGTGTTGACTGCTTGATAAAGAGCAACCACTGAGTCAAGACCGCCACTTATGACTATCAACGCTTTCTGTTTCATAAAACGCATCTTCCTTATTTGAAATAGAAATATTTTACAGACAATGAAATAAACACCATAATCAGTACTGAGCAAAGAAATACTTTAATAAATCCGGCACCATTTTTTATTGCCGCAACGCTTCCCAGATAGTTTCCAATCATACTCGAAGCAATCAGAGGAAGTGCAATGGAATAGACAACTTTGCCTGCGAACATAAAAGCGACAAGCGAACCGAAATTTGATGCTAAATTAAAGATCTTGGCATTCCCTGTTGCTTTGATTAAATCAAGTTTTACAAACAAGTAAAAACCGATTGCCAGGAATGAACCTGCTCCTGGTCCGAAAAACCCATCATAGAAACCCATTATAAAGCATATCAAAGGCGTTTTTATGTAGATATCTGCTTTGGTAAAAGAGGGGTTATCTGTGGTTTTATTTCTCCTCGGAATAAGGATAGCCACGAGACCCAGAGGAAGCATAAGCGTAATTATCCTTCCAGCAGTATCTTGATTGAAGAATAGTATAGCTTCAGCTCCAAAAATTGATCCGATGACGGAAAACAACGCACCAGCCAGAATAATCTTGAAGACAACTTTTTTATTTTTGATAAAATTGCCAACTGCTGCGGCTGTTCCCATGCAGCTTACAAGCTTATTTGTCCCAAGAGTTTCCTGAGGAGGAATCCCAAGAAAGAGATAAGCAGGAACAGTCAGGAGTCCGCCGCCGCCTGCAATGCTGTCAATAAAGCCTGCTATAAGCACAATCAACGACAATATTAATATTCCCCAGATTGTCAGTTCCATTTTTAACGAAATTAGTTAAGATTATTTATAATATTAAATTCCAGATAATCTAAATTCATAACTAATCAACGGGAGATTTACCATGTGGAGATATATAAAAAACACAAAACTGACTACAAAAATATTAGTTGCTCTGATTCTTGGAGTTCTTGTCGGGCATTTCTTCCCGCAATTTGGCGCTTCGCTCAAGATTGTAGGCGATATGTTTTTACGATTGATCAAGATGATCATAGTTCCGCTGATTTTCAGTACGCTTGTCGTCGGAATAGCAGGAACAGGCGACTTTAAAAAACTCGGCAAGCTGGGAGCAAAATCAATTTTATGGTTTGAATGCGCTACTACAGTTGCCCTACTTGTCGGACTTGTAGTCGGGAATGTATTCAAACCCGGACTTGGTGTTACTGTTCACGCCGCCGCCACTGTAGGACAAGATATTGCAAATAAGCACATAGATCTGGGACAATTCATTGTTAATGTCATACCTACAAATATTCTCGACGGCATGGTAAGAGGCGATATGCTTCAGATTGTTCTTTTTTCATGCTTTTTCGGAATAGCCATCGCGGCGACAGGAGAGAAAGCGAAACCTCTTTTCAGGGGATGTGAGGCTTTGGCTCAGGTAATGTTTAAGATTACAAATTATGTTATGGACTTAGCTCCGCTGGGCGTTTTCGCTTTAATTTCATATACTGTCAGCAAATACGGCATAGAAATGCTTCTGCCGCTCGGAAAGCTGATCTTTTCGCTTTACTTTGCAATTGCAGTATTCCTTCTGATAGTTGTTATTATTGCCTCAATTGTAGTTAAAGTTAATTTCTTCCATGTCTTCAGAGCTCTCAGAGAGCCGGCTCTTTTGGGTTTCACTACTGCTTCAAGCGAGGCTGCTATGCCAAGGGCAATGGAAAAACTTGAAGAGTTTGGGGTGCCGAAATCAATTGTTTCATTTGTCATACCTACTGGATATAGTTTTAATCTTGATGGCTCCACGCTCTACTGCACGCTTGCAACTTTATTCATCGCTCAGATGTTTGGCGTTCATCTGAATATGTATCAGCAAGCAGTAATGTTCGGAATGTTCATGCTTTCCTCAAAAGGTATAGCGGGAGTGCCCGGAGCGTCGTTGATAGTCATAGCCGCCACAGCTGTTTATTTCGGGCTGCCTGTAGAAGGAATAGGGATAATTCTGGGTGTTGACAGAATTATGGACATGGCAAGAACTTTCTGTAATCTTATGGGTAACTGTATAGCCACCGTCGTTGTGGCAAGATGGGAACATCAATTGCCGCGAGCTGTTCTAGTCGAGGCATACAAGAAGCAATACTAATTAGGCAGATAATCCTTATCGACAAGCATCTCGCGGGCTAATTCCAGATTGCCATCTGACAGGGCTTTTCTAATCGCAGAACTGCTTACCCTGCCACAAGGAAGGTGAATTTCGTTGACAGGAAAAACTTCAAAGTTTTTTTTCTGGGCAATTTCTTTGAGTACATGTACTGATCCAGTTGCCCCCGTTCCAAATCTCCACCTTCTTCCTACGCACACGGCAACAAGTTTAGATAAACTATCTCCGATTAAATAGTCTATAAACTCTTCTGGTTTCATATTAGCTATTTCATTAGTAAAATTAACAGTGACAACAGCTTTAATGCCCAATGAACCCAGAACGGCTAATTTATCTTGAGGAGACCTTAGGAATTTGATGTTTTCGTCTATCCCAAGAACTTGTCTTGGATGAGGATAAAAGGTAATAACAATAGGTGTGGAGTTGTTTTTTTCAGAGGCTTTGATGATTTCGCTCAAAATGGCTCTGTGCCCAAGATGAATTCCGTCGAAAACGCCAATTGCGGCGCTGACTTTACCTATCCCTAAATCATGAAGATTGCTTAGTTTATCTACTTCTAAAGGGATGGTTTCTTTCATCTTACATTATATCTTTTCTATCTTGGCGCCAAGCTGTTTGAAGTCCCTTAGGAAGTTTGGATATGTCACTGAATAATCGGCGGCATTTTCAACTATGGTTTCTCCATCGATAGCCATCCCTGCAATGGCAAGAGCCATGATTACTCTATGATCACCATGTCCATTGACGACTGCTCCACGAAGTTTGGATCCTTCAATAACTAACCCGTCATCGAGTTCGGATATCTTTGCACCCATTTTCTTGAGTTCCTGACACATAGCAGAAATTCTGTCGCACTCTTTGATTCTTGCATGAGGCGCTTTATTTAAGATGGTCTTGCCTCTGGCAAAACAAGAAGCTACAGCCATTATCGGGAGAGCATCAGGGGTGTTATTCATATCGATTACTCTGTCTCCGCTTAATACATCTTCTCTGAATACATTTATCTTGGATGAAAGCTCTTCGATAGTCATGCCCATTTTCTTCATAATCTCAAAAATTTCTTTATCCCCTTGATTATCGCTGAAGTCCAAACCTTTCAAAGAAATTTTACTGTCTGTAACTGCCGCCGCAACTAAATGAAATAGAGAAGTCGAGAAGTCGGCAGGGATAGTTTTCTTAAATGCTTTGTATGACTGCCCGCCTTTAACTTTAAATAGAGAGTAGTCTTCCTCATATGTGAAGTCAATATTCAGAAACTTCAGCCATTCTACAGTTATATCCACATAAGGTCTTTCATTAAGATTGAATACATGGATGATTGTGTCTTTTTGAGCTAAAGGAGCAGCAAAGAGCAGGGCCGATAGGAACTGAGAAGATTTGCACTCTAATATCGTCTCGCCGCCAAGGATTGGGCCTTTGACAGCAAGAGGGCATTTGCCTCCTTCAGAGTATGAAACTCTGCCGCCAAGTTTTTTTATAGATGAAATCAGAGGTGCCATGAGGCGACCGCGAAGAGAACTGTCTCCATCAAAACTAATTTTAAGGTCTGTAGTTGACACCAGCCCAGTTAGCAACCTAAGTGATGTCCCGGAATTGCCTAAAAATATTATTTCATCTTCAGGATTTGTTATCTTTCCGCCGGTTCCTTTTATCTTCCAGACAAGGACTCCATCTTCGAATGAATCAGTAAACTTTGCTCCGAGTTTCTTTGATGCAAAAAGAGCTGATTCAGTATCATCGGAAATAAGAGGGTTCCTAATAACAGATGTACCGTTTGCCATCAAGGATAAGACCACAGCCCTGATGGTGTGCGATTTTGAACCTGGGATGACTACTTCCCCCTTAAGAGAAGATTTTGATACTTTTAAATCCATAATATTCGCTACTATGCTTAAGTATTATTGAATGTTTGTAAATATTAATCCTATCAACAAAATTTAGGAATTAAAAGAGGGACAGCTCTCTTTAATTGTTACAAATTTAATTTTGGAGCGTGTCTGTGGTATTCCTGAATTGTGCAAACATCAAGCCTTTCGATGCCTTTGAGTTCTTTCAGTCCGTCTATTGAAGCAGAAAGGCCGCTCAAAGTAGTCTGAATAGGTATTCCTCTACTTACTGCCTCTGCTCTCATAAGTATTTCATCTACCATTGGAGTAGGTCCTGATCCAGGAGTGTTTATTATCCACACTACTTCATTCTCTCTCATCAGATCAATTACATTCGGCCTTCCCTGCCCTATCATGAAAACAGTATTAGCTTTTATTCCTCTTTCGTATAAATATGTAGATGTTCCAAGAGTAGCATATATTTTAAATCCTAAGTCAACAAGATCCTTTGCCATGGTAAGAACTTCAGGAGCTTCGATTTCTGTCGGGCTTATGCTTAAGAAAACATTTCCGCTGGTCGGGACTCTTGTTCCGGCAGCTATTTGTGTTTTTAAGAATGAAATACCTGCACTGAAATCAATCCCCATAACTTCTCCCGTGGATTTCATCTCAGGACTCAGAACGATGTCTGCACCGGGAAACCTTCTGAAAGGAAAAACAGCTTCTTTGACAGAGACATGCAATGGAATGTATTCTTGAGTAAAACCTATCTCTTTAAGTGTCTTCCCGACCATCAGGAGAGATGCTATTTTAGCTACAGCTACACCAATAGCCTTGCTGACAAAAGGAACAGTTCTCGACGCTCTTGGATTAACCTCAAGGACATAAACCTTATTGTCTTTTATGGCATATTGTACATTCATTAATCCACAGACATTGAGAGCCTTGGCCATGCTCATAGTATCCTTTCTTATAGTAGCAAGGACATCTTTATTGAGTGTGATAGTGGGTATAATACAAGCAGAATCCCCGGAATGAATGCCTGCAAGCTCCACATGCTCCATGATGCCGGCGATGACAGAATCTTTTCCGTCTGAAAGACAGTCCACATCTACTTCGACAGCATTACTCAGATATCGGTCTATAAGTACAGGTCTGTCATGAGAAACTTCTATGGTTTCCTGCATGTATTTTCTGAGATATTTTTCCTTATAAACAATCATCATAGACCGACCGCCAAGGACATAGGATGGTCTGACAAGAACCGGATAGCCGATTCTTTCTGCCACTTTGACAGCGTCCTCTTCATTGGTAGCTGTTCCGCTTTCAGGCTGATTGATATTAAGTGCTACTAAAAGCTTCTGAAATTCATCTCTATTCTCAGCCTTCTCAATGCTTGAAGGAGAAGTCCCTATTATCTTCACTCCATTCTTTTCAAGATTTTTTGCAAGGTTAAGCGGGGTTTGCCCTCCAAATTGGACTATCACTCCATCACAGTTTTCTCTCTCATAGATATTCAAAACATCTTCAAGGGTAAGCGGTTCAAAGTAGAGTTTATCACTTGTATCATAATCTGTGGAAACTGTCTCAGGGTTACTATTAACCATAATGGTCTCATACCCGGCTTTTCTGAGAGCAAAACATGCATGAACGCAACAGTAGTCAAACTCTATTCCTTGTCCAATTCTATTCGGACCGCCGCCCAACACCATTATTTTCTTTTTGCCTGACTCAGGCATTTTTTCATCCATTTTACCGTATGATGAATAAAAATATGGAGTAAATGCTTCAAACTCTCCGGCGCATGTGTCAACAAGATTGTAAGTCGGATAGATATTGAGTTCTTTTCTGGCTTTTCTTACTTCAGCTTCTTTTGATTGAAGCAAATGAGCTATCTGTCTGTCGGAGTAACCAAATTCTTTGGCCTGGAAAAATAAATCATGGTCTTTTGTGAGTCCATCAAGTGTTTGCGCTGAGGCTATTTCATCTTCGAATGACGAAAGCTCTGACATGTGCCTGAGGAACCATTTATCTATCTTGGTATATGAATTGACTTTATCTACAGACCATCCTCTCTTAAATGCTTCCCTGACATAAAAAAGTCTTAAGGCATTAGGCCTTATCAATTCTGCTTTGACCATCTCGTCGCTCTGGTCTGTAAATGCCTTGTCCTTGCCATCTGCTCCGAAACCAAATCTTCCTATTTCGAGGGACCTTAATGCCTTTTGAAGGGAAATTTTAAAGTTCTTCCCGATACTCATGGTTTCACCCACTGACTTCATCGAAGTATTAAGCGTGGTGTCACTATTTGGGAACTTTTCGAAAGCAAATCTAGGTATTTTTGTAACTACATAATCTATGGATGGCTCAAAGCATACAGGAGTCTTTTTAGTTATGTCGTTATTGATCTCATCAAGAGTGTAACCAATGGCGAGTTTAGCCGCAATTTTAGCAATAGGGAAACCTGTTGCTTTGGATGCCAAAGCGCTGGAACGGGACACTCTCGGATTCATCTCAATAATGACCATTCTTCCATTTTCAGGATTTAAAGACCACTGGACATTAGATCCGCCTGTTTCTACTCCTATTGCTCTCATGACAGCAAGAGATGAATCTCTCATCTTCTGGTATTCTCTGTCAGTAAGAGTCTGTGCAGGAGCAACTGTGATGCTGTCTCCGGTATGAACGCCCATCGGATCAATATTTTCTATCGAGCAGACAATTACGCAATTGTCTTTCTTGTCGCGCATCACCTCAAGTTCAAATTCTTTCCATCCGATGAGTGATTCTTCGATTAGGACTTCCCTTGTCGGGCTGGCATCAAGTCCCTTTTCAACTATCCCTTCAAATTGATCCGCGCTGTAAGCTATGCCCCCGCCTGTTCCGCCTAAAGTAAAACCTGGTCTGATAATAAGAGGGTAACTGCCGATTTCTTCAGCTATTTTTTTTGCTTCTTCAATAGTGTGGGCTGAACCACTTATCGGGACATCTATGCCAATAGACTTCATCGTTTGTTTAAAGAGATTTCTATCTTCGGCCCGCCTGATAACTTCTGCCTGTGCTCCAAGCATCTTTATCCTGTAATAATCCAGGATGCCAGAATCATGCAGTTCCATGGCAAGGTTGAGCGCTGTCTGTCCTCCCACTGTAGGAAGCAGAGCATCAGGTCTTTCGCGCCTTATAATCTCGTGAAGTATATCTTTGGTCAGAGGTTCAATGTATGTCCTGTCAGCAAACTCTGGATCAGTCATGATTGTGGCAGGATTGCTGTTAACTAGAACAACTTCGTATCCCTCTTCTTTAAGAGCTTTGCATGCCTGGACGCCAGAATAGTCAAATTCGCAAGCCTGTCCAATTATGATAGGCCCGGAGCCTATTAACATTATCTTTTTTATATCTAGTCTTTTTGGCATTTGATTAAACCTTTCAGTTATCTTGACATCATGTCTTTGAATTGTTTAAAGAGATAGGATGGATCATGCGGGCCTGGAGCCGCCTCAGGATGATACTGGACAGCAAATAGTGGTTCTTTAGTATGTTTTATTCCTTCGATAGATTGATCATTAAGATTGATGTGAGTGACATCAAGGTGAGTATTCTTAATTGATTCAGGAGTTACAGCGAAGTTGTGATTCTGTGATGTTATCTCTACAGATCCTGTAACGAGGTTCTTGACAGGATGATTGCATCCATGATGACCAAACTTCAATCTTGTCGTAATTGCGCCGCATGCTATAGCCAAAATCTGATGACCAAGGCAGATGCCCATGATAGGAACTTTGCCTATCAGGTTTTTAGCCGCATCTATCGCATAAGTTACTGCCGCAGGATCAGCCGGGCCATTGGAGAAGAAAACTCCGTCAGGATTGTATTTCATGACTTCATCGTAAGGAGTAGTCGCAGGGACAACTCTTGCACTTATTCCATTAAGCCTTAAGCTCCTTAAAATATTCCATTTGATCCCGAAATCATAAGCTACAATATTAAATTTTACTTCAGGCAGTTTTTCATCTTCAGAGAGCCCCCAATAGCTTGACTTTGCCATCTCAATATCATCGAAGTTATATGGAGTTTTACAGCTGACTTTTGATGCATAATCCTGTCCATCCAATCCGCACCATTCTTTAGCTCTTCTGATGCAATCATCATCAGACAAAATTTCGTCTGAACAATGGATGAATGCCTTCTGTGTTCCTTTGGATCTGATCACTGTCGTAAGATATCTTGTATCGATCCCTGCTATCCCGGGAATATTTTCTCTAATAAGCAAATCTGATAGAGACTTTTCGCATCTCCAGTTATTAGGCTGATTGATATTATGAACTATAAATCCACTCAGAAATAGGCTGCTTGATTCAAAATCAGAACTGTTCACGCCAACATTGCCTATTTCAGGATAAGTCATAGTCACAATTTGTCCTGCGTATGATGGGTCAGTTATGATTTCCTGATATCCTGACATACCTGTATTAAAGACAATTTCGCCCAGTAAATCTTTATTTGCTCCGAAAGAATATCCTTTCAATATAGTCCCGTCTTCAAGCGCCAGAACAGCGCTTTTTGTTCTTAATTTCTTCCAATAAGATGAATCCATGAGGAACCCTTGTGAAATTAGTTTTTACAATAAATTATTTGCCAAGCTTCATAGACGCGGCAATAAATCCTTTGAAAAGCGGATGAGCCTTCAATGGAGTAGATTTGAACTCAGGGTGATACTGACAGGCAACAAACCATGGATGGTTGTTAAGTTCAATCAGTTCAACTAGTTTCTTGTCAGGAGAAGTTCCGGCTACGACTAATCCATTATTAGTAAGCTCTTTCAGGAATTTATTATTCAATTCGTATCTATGACGGTGCCTTTCTCTGATTTCGGATGTCGCATAAACTTCCTTTGATTTTGTCCCATCTGCTATCACGCATGGATAGGCGCCAAGTCTCATTGTGCCGCCTTTTGCTGTGATGAGTTTCTGATCTTCCATAAGGTCAATGACAGGATAAGCAGTAGAGTCGCTGAATTCTGAACTGTGGGCATCAGTCATCTGACAGACATTTCTGGCAAACTCGATAACAGCGCACTGCATGCCAAGGCAAATCCCAAAGAATGGAATATTATTTGATCTGGCGTACTTTATGGCTTTTATCTTGCCGTTGACTCCTCTTGAGCCAAAACCGCCCGGAACTAATATCCCGCTTACATCACCTAGAATCTCTGACTCAGAGCCTTCTTCCAGCTCTTCTGCTTCAATCATTTTCACAGAAACAGTTACGCTATTTGCTATGCCTGCATGGCTAAGCGCTTCATAAATGCTTTTGTAGGCATCTCTGAGGCTTATATATTTCCCGACTACTCCAATCTTGACAGTACCATTTTTGGGATTGATTACAGTATCAATCATTTTATTCCATTCAGTAAGATCAAGGGTGTTTTCGGGAAGGTTAAAATATTCGAGTATGTATCTGTCAAGGTGCTGTCTGGCAAGTTCTATCGGCACTTCATAAATTGTATTAGCAACATCCTGTTCGGCTATGACAAGTTCTTTCGGAACATTACAAAAAAGTGAAAGTTTGTCGATGTGTTCCTCTGTCATTGGTCTTTCGCATCTGCAAATCAGAACATCAGGAGTAATACCGATTTCCCTGAGGATAGCAACTGACTGCTGAGAAGGTTTTGTCTTCATTTCACCTGCGGCCTTGATGTATGGAACAAGAGTAAGGTGAACAAATAATGAATTATTTCTGCCTGATTCGTGTTTAAACTGCCTTATAGCTTCAAGGAACGGCAATGATTCTATGTCGCCTGCTGTGCCGCCTATTTCAGTGATGGCAATTTCTACATCATCACTGTCCAGTAGCGAAATTGCGCTTTTTATCTCATTAGTGATGTGAGGAATAACCTGCACTGTCTTGCCAAGGTATCCCCCTTCTCTTTCTCGTTTAATAACATTGCTGTAAATTCTGCCGGTAGTAAAATTACTTGTCTTATTACAGGTGATTCCAGCGAACCTTTCGTAGTGCCCAAGGTCAAGGTCAGTTTCAGCTCCATCCTCAGTGATATAAACTTCGCCGTGCTGATATGGCGACATAGTTCCCGGATCTACATTCAAATAGGGATCCAATTTCTGCATTCTGACCCTGTAGCCGCGCTGTTCGAGCAGCATTGCTATAGACGCGGCAGTGATACCTTTTCCCAAAGATGAAACTACTCCGCCCGTAATAAAAATATGCTTTGTCATAAAAACTAAACCTTGAGCTAACGGTGCTTATTTAGAGAATTAATCCTGAGAAATAATAACACTACTATTAGTTTTTTGATAGATAGTCGTTGATTTTTATGGCTACATCTCTTCCTTTTTTCATTGCTCTGACTACCAATGAGGCTCCGCTGACCACATCGCCTGTGGCAAAAACCTTCTCATGGCCCACGCAGAAATTATCATCAGTTTTGACATTGGTTTTATTATCGAATTTTAAATTAAACTGTTTGAGCGCATCTACATCTGATGGCCCTGTAAAGCCCATTGACAGGAATACTAAATCTGCATCTATAGAAAATTCTGAACCGGGAATCTCTTTCATATTGACTGGGAATCCGCCAGCAGAAGTTTCCCATGAAACTTTCACGGCATTAATTTTGGCAACTTTACCGTCAATTCCTGAAAAACTTTTTGTCAGAATATCCCAGGATCTATTGCATCCTTCTTTGTGACTGCTTGAAGTTCTAACCTGATGAGGCCATTGAGGCCAGGGGGTTTTCTCGCTTCTAGTTTCTGGAGGTTTCTGCAGAAGTTCTATTTGTGTAACTGACGCGGCTTTTTGGCGGTTTGATGTGCCTACGCAATCCGAGCCAGTATCTCCTCCGCCTATTACCACCACTCTCTTATTTTCAGCTGAAATAATAGGTTCTGAGAGTTTTTCATTGCCAAGAATTTTATTTTGCTGAGCCAAAAAATCCATCGCAAAATGAATATTCTTCAGGTTTCTGCCCGGGACATTCAAATCTCTTGGTTCCCGTGCTCCGCATGCAATGCAAACAGCATCGAATTTTTTAATCAAAAAACTTGCTGTGATGTCCTGACCGATGCAGACAGATGTTTCGAATCTTACTCCCTCTTTGGTCATTAAGTCAATTCTTCTTTGAACGATCCTCTTCTCGAGTTTGAAGTCAGGTATCCCATATCTCAAAAGACCTCCAGCATATTGGTCTTTCTCAAAAACAGTTACGCGGTGGCCCATTTTATTGAGTTGATTTGCAGCAGTTAATCCGGCAGGCCCAGAACCGATAACTGCTACAGCCTTATTTGTTCTTCTTTCGGGCTCAGAAGGTTTGATAAAATGCTCTCTAAAACCCTTTTCAATCAGTGATAATTCAATCTGACGGATGGAAACTGTATCTCCGTGCAGCCCTGCAGTACATGAAGCTTCGCACAAAGCAGGGCAAACTCTTCCCGTGAATTCAGGGAAGTCATCTGTTGACAAAAGAACGCCCAAGGCAAGCTTCCAGTGCCCTCTATAGACATAATCATTAAATTCCGGTATCAAATTCCCAAGCGGGCATCCGCTTCCATGGCAGAATGGAATTCCGCAGTCCATACAGCGCGAAGCTTGCTGATGGATTTCATCATCCGTTAAAAGAACCTCAACCTCGTTAAAGTCCTTCAATCTTTCATCTACGCTTCTATATTTTGCGCCTTTGAACTTGATATCTAAAAATCCTCTTGGCTTACCCATAACACACCTAATTATTTAATAATTCATCTGAACTCTTTTTATATCAGCGTCTTCCTTAAGCATCTGCCCAAGAACTTTTCTGTATTCCATCGGGAAAACTTTAACAAATTTAGGCAAGCAGTTTTCCCAATTATCCAGAATGAATCTCGCTTTTATGCTTGAGGTATATGCAAAATGCTTTTCTATCATAGTTTTTAGTTCCTTGATGTCATGATGGAGAACAACTGATTCAAGGTCAACCATGCTTAAATTGCATTTTCTGTCAAAGAGATTTTCTTCATCATATACATAAGCAATACCGCCTGACATCCCTGCAGCGAAATTGCTTCCGGCAGGGCCAATTACCACGACTCTGCCGCCTGTCATGTATTCACAGCAGTGGTCGCCTACAGCTTCGGCTACAGCATAAGCTCCGCTATTTCTGATGGCGAACCTTTCACCTACTCTGCCGTAGATGTAAATTTCTCCTCCAGTAGCGCCGTATAGAAGAACATTTCCTGCAATTGTATTTTCTGACGGAATAAATGTAACATTTTCTGATGGTTTTATAACAATCTTACCACCAGAAAGGCCTTTACCTACATAGTCATTAGCTTCGCCAATGAGTCTAAAAGTTATTCCTTTTGCAAGAAAAGCTCCGAAACTCTGACCAGCACATCCCTTGAACGAAATATTTATAGAATCATCAGGCAAACCTTTATTGCCATATTTTTTTGCGACATGGTAGGAAAGCATTGTCCCGACTGTTCTGTGAGTATTCTCAATGGCATATTCAAGGTTAATTTTGGAAGCATTCTCGATTGCGGATTTTGTCTTTTCGATAATTTTCAGATCAAATGCCTTATCAATGCCGTGATCTTGCTTTTCAGAGCACTTGATTGGTAGATTTTTGTCATTGACATTCATGAAAATTTTCGAGAAATCAAGGTTTTTAGTTTTCCAAAATCCGATTGCGTGGTTAACATCGAGAAGTTCAGATTTGCCGATAATGTCTTCGAGTTTTCTAAATCCCAGCTGCGCCAGATAGCCTCTAACTTCTTCAGCTATAAACATCAGAAAGTTCTGAATATACTCTGGTTTTCCTGTAAAGCACTTTCGTAATTCAGGATCCTGAGTAGCAACACCGACAGGGCATGTATTAGAATGACACTTCCTCATCATTACGCATCCTAAGGATACCAGAATGGTAGTGGCAAAACCATACTCTTCAGCTCCAAGAAGAGCCCCGATAATTACATCTCTTCCAGTCTTAAGCTGTCCATCAACCTGAACTCTGATTCTGCTTCTTAGATTATTTAGCACAAGTGTCTGCTGAGTCTCGGCCAAACCAAGTTCCCATGGGACACCGGCATGTTTAATTGATGTGAGAGGCGATGCGCCTGTCCCGCCGTCATGACCGCTTATAAGTACCATGTCAGCGTGCCCTTTAGCGACACCTGCGGCCACAGTACCGACACCTACTTCTGAGACGAGTTTTACCGATATCCTTGCCTCAGGATTGGAATTTTTCAGGTCATATATGAGCTGAGCTAAATCCTCAATTGAATAAATATCGTGATGAGGAGGAGGAGATATCAGAGATACTCCCGGTGTAGAATGCCTTACTCTGGCAATTGTCTCATCGACTTTATCTCCGGGAAGCTGTCCGCCTTCACCGGGTTTTGCCCCCTGCGCTATTTTTATCTGAAGCTCTTTAGCGCTTGCAAGATATTCAGCAGTAACCCCAAAACGACCGCTTGCAATCTGTTTAATGGCGCTGCACAAACTATCATTATTCGGGAGGAGTTTATATCTTTCCGGATCCTCTCCGCCTTCTCCGCTATTACTCATCCCGCCGAGACGATTCATAGCAATGGCAATAGCTTCGTGCGCTTCTTTGCTTATAGAGCCAAACGACATTGCACCTGTTACAAACCTTTTAACTATTTCTGAAGCCGGCTCAACCTCATCAATCGAAATGGATTTCTTAGGTTTGAATGAGAAAAGTCCTCTAAGCGTGCAAAGATGTTTTTCCTGATTATTTATAAATTGAGCGTATTCCTGATAGTGAATCAGGCTGTTATTTCTAACTGCATATTGAAATTTGCTAATTGTTTCAGGCGTCCAGAGGTGCTTTTCTCCGCCAACCCTGTAGTGGTATTCGCCGCCTGGTTCAAGGAGCATTGCCATCCCTGGCTGCTGATTGTATGCGTTGCTATGCCTCTGCATGGCTTCTTGTTGAACATCCTCAATGCCAATGCCTCCAATCCTGGAAGCTGTTCCGGGGAAGTATTTGCTAATTAACGAATCATTCAATCCTATAGCCTCGAAAACCTGCGCTCCACGATAGCTTCTCAAGACAGAAATACCCATCTTGGACATGATTTTAAGCAGTCCTTCACAGGAAGCTTTTATATAATTTTCCATAGCAAGAGTGGTCGTCATGCTTATGTACTTTCTATTCACAAGGAAAACGACAGTCGAAAGAGCCAGATATGGATTAATGGCTGTCACGCCATAGCCAAGAAGAAGCGCAAAGTGCATTATTTCTCTGGCTTCACCTGTTTCAATAATAATGCCTGAACCAATTCTGGAACCAGTGGAAACCAGATGATTATTAACTGCCGCTACTGCAAGCAAAGAAGGAATTGGAATTTTATTAGACGGCAAATTTTTATCGCTCAGAACAATAACATTAATGCCATTAGTTACAGCTTTATCTACTTCAAGCAAGAGTTGTTTTAATCCCTTCTCCAAAGCCTTTGAATCGTTTGAACTGCCATCAAAACATATTGGTATCCTTAGAGCCTTGAATGTCTTAACAGGAGACATCATAATCCTATCGACATCTTCATTGGTCAATATAGGATGTTTTAGCTTCAGCAAATGAGCATGCTGAGGTCTTTCCTCAAGAATATTGCTGGCATTGCCGATAAAAGTCATCAAACTCATCACGAGTTTTTCTCTTATCGGATCGATCGGGGGATTAGTTACCTGTGCAAATAGTTGTTTAAAGTAATTAAACAACAGTTGCGGTTTTTCTGATAAAATAGCAAGAGCGGCATCATTTCCCATTGAACCAATAGCTTCATGCGCACTTTCAGCCATTGGACGGATAACCATATTTATTTCTTCCCTATTATAACCAAAGAGTTTCATTTTCTGAATGATCTCTTTTTCTTCAAAAACAGGGGGTTCCACAGAATCAAAAAAACCGTGTAAAGAAATTCTATTTTCTGCTACCCACCGTCTATATGGCTGATGTCTTGCGACGCTATTTTTTATTTCGTCGTCAAACTGAATTCGTTTGTTCATTATGTCCACAAATATCATCTGACCCGGTCTTAAATGTCCTTTAGCCTTAATATTCTCAGAGGGAATATCGAGTACGCCTGCTTCTGAGGCAAGGACTATGAAGTTGTCCTTTGTAATAGTATATCTGGCAGGTCGCAGTCCGTTCCTGTCAAGAAGCGCTCCCAATCCTATTCCATCTGTAAAGGCTAGAGCTGCAGGGCCATCCCATGGTTCCATTATGCCTGAGTGATAATCATAGAAACCTTTAAGGTCATGTCCCATACGAAACTCTGCACCCCAAGCCTGAGGCACAAGCATCATCATTGAGTGAGCAAGAGACCTTCCTCCCCTCACAATGAACTCCAGAGCATTATCCAAACATGCTGAATCGCTCTGATTTTCCTGAATAATCGGAAGCATTTTTGCGATTTTATCGCCGAAAATATCCGATTTAAAGGCTTTTTCTCTAGCTCTCATCCTGTTTACATTGCCGCGAAGCGTATTTATTTCGCCGTTATGAGCCAGATACCTAAAAGGCTGAGCAAGAGGCCATGTGGGAAAAGTATTTGTACTATATCTTTGATGAACAATAGCGAAAATACTCTTTACATCAGTGTCAACTAAATCCTTGTACAATTGAGGAAGCTGATTTGCCATCAGAAGTCCTTTATATACGATTGTCCTTGTCGAGAAACTGCAAATATAGAAATCAGCGTTCCGCCTGGATTTGTAAATCAGGTTTTCAATTTCTCTTCTGACGACATAGAGTTTTGATTCGAAGTCGCCAGGAAAATCCTCAAGATCGTCAAAAGCAACAAAAAACTGCTTAATTACGGGCTGTGTTCTTTTGGCAAGCTCTCCAAGAGATGAATTATCAGTAGGAACTTCTCTCCATCCCAGAAGTGTAAGTTGATTAACATTAAGAACATCTTCGATTGCATTAATGCAGTATTGAGATTCGCCTGAATCTTTAGGAAGGAATACCATTCCTACGCCATATTTTCCTTTTTCGGGAAGAGTTATGGAATATTTCTGGCAGTCTTTTACGAAAAACTCATGCGGAATCTGGAAAAGTATTCCTGCTCCATCGCCAGTATTAACATCTCCGCCTACAGCGCCCCTGTGAAGAAGTCTTATTAGAACTTCAATTCCCTGTTTTACTATTTTATGAGTGGCTAGTCCATCAATATTAGCTACCAGACCAACACCGCATGCATCGTGTTCATTAGCGGAATCGTATAAGCCTTTTTGGTATGGTATATCTTCTGTATTTTCCTTTTGCATCTACAAACTCTGCCTCAATATCTATATTTTAGTCAGTTATTTTTGGTTTAAAAAAACCTTTCTTATATATATGCGAATTGGCACGGTCACATTGTTGACCGTGCCAATTCCAGAATATTTTTTCTAAGTTTTACTAGGAAATGAACAACATTTCAGAATATTTAGGCATAGGCCACAATTCATCATCCACAAGAGCCTCAAGCAAGTCAACGCTAATCCTTACCTTGCTCATATCTTCAATTATCTTAGAAAGTTCATGCTTTAATATATGAGCTTTCAAAGATGTAAGGTTATCTTCAAGCTCATCTAAAATAGACCCTACTTCAGTGATTTTTTTGACTATAGTTTTTGAACCTGCGCTTATAGAATTAGCTTTCTGCTGTGAGATATTTTTCAAAAGCATATTCTGATATTTAATAGCCGCAGGCTGAATCAAAGTCTTGGCAAGGTCATAAGCCAGATTGCCTTCGATAAGAATCGTCTTTGCATACTCTTCCTTAAATACATCGTATCTGGAATGAACTTCAGTTTTGCCTAAAACTTTGTAGCTGCTGAAAAGTTTTTCAGATTTTGCTGTAACAAAAGCCTCAAGAGCTTCAGGAGTCTTCTTGAAGTTTGGAAGACCTCTCTTTTCAGCTTCTTTCTGCCAGGCTTGAGTGTAATTATCACCATTAAAGATAATCTTCTTGTGTTTTTTGATAATATCTTTAAGAACGATTTGAAGCTTGGCGTTAACTTTAGCCTTATCTCCCTTTACTTTTTCAAGTTCCGTAGCAATCTCATCAAAAGCTTCAGCTACGATTGTATTTAGAACAGTATTAGGGCCTGCGCAATTCTGGCTTGACCCAACTGCTCTGAATTCAAATTTATTACCTGTAAAAGCGAATGGACTTGTCCTATTTCTATCAGTAAGGTCTTTCGGGAATTCAGGAAGGGTATCTACGCCTATTTTAATTGTTTCAGCACCCTTTGCTGATTTTGAACCGCCATTTTCAATCTGGTCTATTACTTCTGAAAGCTGGTCGCCAAGGAATATTGAAATAATAGCAGGAGGAGCTTCATTTGCACCTAGACGGTGGTCATTACCGGCTCTTGCCACAGTAGCTCTCAGAATGTCTGAATGAGTGTCAACTGCCTTGATAATAGCGCAAAGAGTAGTTATAAATATTGCATTATTAATCGGGTCTTTTCCAGGGTTGAGCAAATTCATGCCATTTGCAGCTATTGCCCAGTTATTATGTTTTCCAGAACCATTTATTCCGGCAAAAGGCTTTTCATGAAGCAGGCAAACTAAACCGTGCCTATTAGCCACATCTTTAAGGACTTCCATAATCTGCATATTGTGATCAACTGCAAGGTTACATTCTTCGTACTGGGAGGCTAATTCAAATTGTGATGGCGCTACTTCGTTGTGCCTTGTCTTTGCAGGTATTCCAAGCTTCCAGAGTTCTCTGTCTGTATCTACCATGAAGTTAAGAATCCTTGCCTTGATAGCGCCGAAATAATGGTCTTCAAGCTGCTGATGCTTGGCCGGAATTGCTCCAAAAAGAGTTCTTCCACAATGAAGAAGGTCAGGTCTTGCATAATAAAACTCTTTGTCTATAAGAAAATATTCCTGTTCTGCCCCGAGAGTAGTAATAACTCTGCCTTCGACATTTATTCCGAAACACTCCAAAAGCCTCTTGGCCTGTTCACCAACAGCCTTCATAGATCTTAAAAGAGGAATTTTTTTATCTAGAGCTTCACCTGTATATGAATAGAAAGCTGTGGGAATGCAAAGTACTGAGTCTTTATTGGATCTCTTGATAAATGCAGGACTTGTAGCATCCCAGGCAGTATATCCTCTGGCTTCAAAAGTAGCTCTCAATCCACCGGACGGAAAACTTGAGGCATCAGGTTCACCCTTTGTTAATGAATCACCCGAAAACTCCATAATAACTCCGCCTTCGTTGTCATGAACTATGAATGAATCATGCTTTTCAGCAGTAGTTCCGGTCAAAGGCTGAAACCAGTGGGTATAATGGGTAGCGCCCTTGCTTAGTGCCCAGCTCTTCATAGCATTGGCTACTTCGTCAGCTATGTCAGATTTAAGTGTTTCACCTTTATTAATAGTCAGAAGAAGACTCTTGTAAACAGGTTTCGGAAGATATTCCATCATCACTTTTAAACTGAACACATCTTCACCGTAAATTTCTGATACGAGTTTTGCAGCTTCAGCTATAACAGGTTGCTTTTTTGCAATGCTCTCGATGGAATTTACTCTTTGCGTCTTGCTCATTTTGATTTTCTCTTTCCTAAATATTGTTAATAAATCTGGTTATAAACTAATCTCGTAAAGTGTAAAGCTATAATCGTGCCAAACTCGTCAAAATTACATTTACATCATTTAACAGCATGCTTAATAATATCTTATATTAAATATACACTTAACGAATTTTCTTACAAAATTGAAACCTTAAGCTAGCACATGTTACAAA
Organism: Lentisphaerota bacterium; assembly: GCA_037127655.1. Lineage (GTDB taxonomy): Bacteria > Verrucomicrobiota > Lentisphaeria > Victivallales > GWF2-38-69 > GWF2-38-69. Next base: position 7 of record JBAXXY010000016.1, on the reverse strand, counting down.
ATTGTAC
>JBAXXY010000015.1:0-28949 GCA_037127655.1 Lentisphaerota bacterium | reverse complement strand
GCGCCAAAAGGCTCGACCGAGTGTTGTTTATTACTCGCAAAGGCGACAAATGAAGAACAATCAAGCAGAGTCGGCAATCAAACAGGCGGCCGCGTCTTTCTCTTCCTGCAAACGGATAATTTTGATAGAGATTATCAGAACTTGTTGGACAATGGAATTACAATTGCAAGAAAGCCAGTCTTAGAAGCGTATGGAAAAGTAGCGGTTTTCGAGGATTTGTACGGAAATCTTTGGGATTTAATAGAGCCAAATCATTTTCGTTAATCTCTAAATTAATTTAAATCGGACTCATTTATGGAACTTGAAAAATACAGACATTTTAAAGGCAATTTTTATGAAGTTATCGGGCTGGCAAGGCATAGCGAGACATTAGAGGAACTGGTAGTATATTGCGCTTTATACAAGCACAAAATATATGGCGAAAACTCCTTATGGGTAAGACCAAAGAAGATGTTCCTTGAAACTGTTATTGCTGATGGAAAAGAAGTGTCTCGTTTTGCCCTAGTGTAATAAAATTAACACATAACACTTAATGAAGTCAAACTATGAAGAAACTCATACTCGCATCGAGTAACCAGTTTATTACCAATGACAGCGTAAATAGCTTTTTGCCAAAGCCGTTAAATCAGTCCAATATTTTGTATGTAACTACTGCTTCAAAACACAATGATAACGCCAGCTATTATGTTGATTTGACACGGAAGAAAATGGATGCCCTTAACCTCACTTATACTGAATTTGACATTACAGGCAAATCCGAAGAAGAATTAAAACACGCCCTTGCCTCTAACGACATAGTTTATGTCGAAGGCGGAAGCACATTTTACCTGCTTAAAGCTATTCGTAAAACAAGTTTTGTGAAAATTCTTAAAGAAGCAATTGAAAACGGATTGGTTTACTGGGGCGTAAGCGCAGGCTCTTATATTGCATGCCCTTCAATCATCATGGCAACATGGTCTAATGAGTACGATAGATGTGGGCTAACAGATTGGACAGCAATGAGCCTTGTACCGTTTTTGGTAAAAGCCCATTACACGCCTGAAAATCTGGAGTTTTTTACAGAAAAAGCAAAAGATCTGCCTCTTCCATTGCGTGTGCTGAATGATCAGCAGGCTCTACTGGTAAATGATGATGGAATTAGACTTTTGGGAGATGGAAACGAAATAATATTATAGATTTATAAAGCTAATAAGCTAAAAATAATTTTCTGCTGAATCAACGATAAGGACAGGACACCTACACTTTTCTTATCTTGCATCTCTGCTAAACTTATGGTATAAAAAGTCTTTGTAAATTGTCGGTTAAACTATAATAATAATGTCAATTAAACTTGGATACTTATTTATGAAAAAATTATTGTTACTTCTTATAACTTTGACTGCTTTGCTGAGTATAGATTTTCTCTATGCAGATGGAATAGAAAAAGGAAATACCAAAGTCATTCTGCTTGGAACTGGGACGCCTAACCCGGATCCGAAGCATTCGGGTCCGTCCGTGGCAATTGTAGTAAATGATACTCCATACATAGTTGATTTCGGGCCGGGGCTTATCAGAAGAGCGGCAGAGTTATCACCTGAGTATGGCGGCAAAATTAAGGCTATGAGCGTACAAAACTTCAAGAAAGCTTTTCTAACTCATCTGCATTCTGACCATACAGCAGGGTACCCAGATCTGATATTTACTTCCTGGGTGGCTGGCAGAGATGAACCGCTTGAAGTATATGGACCTAAAGGCACGAAAAATATGACTGAAAAGCTTTTGGAAGCCTACAGGGCGGACATTGATTACCGTCTGCATGAAGGTGAACCGATAAACAGTAAAGGATGCGAAGTTGTTGTTCATGAAATAGAAAATGAAGGAGTTATTTACAAAGACGATAATGTCAAGGTCGAGGCATTCCCAGTGAAACACGGAAGCTGGCAAAACGCCTACGGATTCAGGTTTACTACGCCTGATAAAGTTATCGTAATCTCAGGAGACACTATTCCATGTGATAATATTATAAAATACTCTAAAGGAGCAGACATACTTGTCCACGAAGTTTACAGCAAAGATAAATTTGACAAGAAGGATGAATTCTGGAAGCAATACCATTCAAAGAACCATACATCCACAATCCAACTTGGCGAAATTGCATCAAAAGCGAAGCCTGGATTGCTTGTCTTATATCATATTCTCGCGTGGGGAAGCTCGGATGAAGAATTACTCCTTGAAATTAAAGAAAAATACAACGGGAAAGTAGTTGTAGGCTCTGACCTGGATATATTCGATTGATTGCTTATATGAGTTAAGTTATTATTAAGGCATGCCCAACAAAAGCTGTTGAAATGGCAAAAAGAATAAAATTATGGGTCAAAACGAGTGAATATAAGCGCGCTGGGAAAAAGCAATACGGTTAGAGTTGGAATAGGCGTCATCATTGAAAAGGGAGACGGAAAGATTCTTGTTGGCAAGAGAAAAGGCAGTCATGCGCCATTCTATTCAATTCCAGGCGGACACCTCGATCCAGGAGAGACTTTTGAAAAGTGCGCCGTCAGGGAAGTCAGAGAAGAAACAGATCTTCTCATCAGAAACCCGAAAGTCATAGCAGTAACAAATAATCTGGAAACTTGCAGAAACGAAGGATTACATTATATATCAGTCGTTCTGCTAGCTAAGGAATTTTCCGGCAAACTAAAACTAATGGAACCTAAGAAATGCGAAGAATGGATATGGACGGATCAAAACAATCTTCCCTTACCTCATTTTGATGCAAGCAAAAGAAGTATTGCCTGCTATTTGGGAAATACATTTTATCAGGAATTTGAGTATTAAATCTTTACTCTTATATTGTTGCTTATGAAACAAAAAGTAATTTTCTGTTGGAGTAGCGGTAAAGACAGCGCACTGGCGTTGCCTGTGGACACTTCCTTTAACATGGGCAAGATGCCCATGCTATAAAAGAGAAAAGCCTGACTGAGCGTAAACTCAGCCAGGCTTTTATTATTTATTACTTTTTACCTTCTTTCTTGGCTTTCTTTTCAGCGCGTTTTTCTTTTAATGTTTTTGTGGGTTCTTTCTTTGCAATTTTCTTAGCATCTTGAGTTTTGCTCATAAACTTTCCCCTTTGTTAGTTTTAATCTTGTGAATGGTTCCAATTTTGAAGCTAATAGTAATTTTATTCAAGGAATATTTAAAATCACTACTCACAACAACTAATTTTTCATAGAATTTTCATTTTTCACAGGCGGAGTCTTCCCTAAAAACTGCATAATTTTCTGGAGATCTTCCCATGCATATTTTTTCTGGTTCGGATCTCTCAATAAATACGCAGGGTGAAAAGATGGAATGGTTTTTATACCGTGAAACTCATGCCATGTACCATGAAGTTTTGTAATTCCGACCAAATCGAGAATGTATTTTAATGGCGTAGCGCCTAAAAGGAGAAGTACTTTTGGTCTTATGACATCAATTTGTTCTAGCAAATATGGCAAACAGGTCTGAGCTTCAACTGGCGTAGGAACTCTGTTAGCAGGAGGGCGGCACTTTACTATATTAGCGATAAAAACATCGTTTCTTTCAAATCCCATAGCTTGGAGCATTTTGGTTAGCAACTGACCTGACCTTCCGACAAACGGCCTGCCTTGTTCATCCTCATCTCTGCCGGGCCCTTCGCCAATAATCATTAATTCAGCCTTAGGATTGCCCTCGCCGAACACAGGATTTATTCTGGATTTACAAAGTTCGCATTTAGCGCAGCTAGAAACAGATTCAATCAATTCTTTAAATTTAGATTTGTCCCAGACAAGAGTAGGTATCACTCCTGAATGAATAGTGAGTGGAGCAACCAAGGGCGCTTTTGTTTCGCTTAGTTCATGTTTTATTTTAATGTTATCCTGGGCTGATTTTTTTGCTTTCATAGGGCCTTTATTAATTGGTTCAGAATAAAAATCTTTCAGCACTTCATCTTGTATGAATTCAGATTCCTTTTTTTTAGATTCAAGCTGAAGTATATCGATAATATCGCTTATGATGTCTTTCATATCTGACTTAATATGGTTAAAATTGACAAAAATTTAAACTTATCTGTTATGATTATATCCCAAAAACAGCTTAGAATGTAGCGTTCGATTGAAAACGCAGTCTGAACCAATATAATGTTATAAATTATTAATGTAATCCTTCAGAAAAAATAGAGAAATAAAATTATATGATCAACATGAAAAGTCCAATAGCCGTTATTGATGTCGGCGCCCATTTCGCCAGACTGGAAATAGTCCAGTCTTCAAGTGATGGCAAAAAATATGAGACGCTTGAGAAACTCTCTCAGGTTGCCCCATTAGGTATAGATGTTTTTACAAAAGGCAAAATAAGTACTCAAAATACTTTTCTGATCGCAAAAATCCTTAAAGATTACTCCATTTTGATTAAAGAATACAAAGTTAAATATGTCAAAGCTATAGCTACTTCCGCTGTCAGAGAAGCTTCAAACAGCGATATTTTTATTGAAAGAGTTGAGAAACTTAGCGGGATAAGACTCGAAGAACTCGACTCCACACTTGAATCCAGATTAATCTTTATGGCCATAAAAGATGCCCTTTCATCATCTTCTTTATTTCAGGAAAAGAACTCTCTTATATGTTCTATAGGAACAGGTTCTACTCAGGTATCAATTGTTGAAAAAGGCGTTCTAAAGAGTTCTGAAAATACAAGACTTGGTTCATTAAGGCTTCTTGAGGAGCTTGAAAGACCCTTAACCAACATCCAGTTAAAAGAAGTTATCAAGCCATTTGTAGAATCCACTGCCAAGGATTTGCTTGCGCAGTCAACAGTAGATTTTGGCGGTGGAATTGTAATAGGCGTGGGTTCTTCAGTTAGAGCTCTACTTCGTCTTTCAGATAAAATGCAGATAGATGATTCCGGAATTCATTTCATTGATATGGTCAACTTTGATGATTTATATCAGCAAATCTCTCAGATGAAAACTGAAGAAATCGCCGCAAAATTAAATATATCAGACACACTTGCCCAAAGTATAGAACCTTGCTGCGCCATACTTTACCATTTTTTTCATGCATCAAAAGCAGAAAAAATAATCATTCCTGAAATAAGCACAAGAGATGCAGTAGTAAGCGACTTTATCCGCGAACTCACAGGCGAGCACGATCCCTTTACTCCTTATCTAATATCGTGCGTGAAGAATTTCGGTCAGAAGTATTTTTACGATCCGAATCATGCCTCCAAAGTCGCTGCGATGTCAATGCATATTTTTGAAAATACTCATTTTCTGCATGGACTGAATGAGAAAGATGCCCTGCTTCTTAATATAGCTTCATATCTGCACGATGTCGGGCTCTATGTAAGCAGTCGCACACACCACAAACACAGTTACTACCTAATAAGACATGGACATATACCGGGAATATCCTCAAAAGACAGAGATATTATCGCTCTGGTCGCAAGATACCACAGGAGAGGTTTCCCAAGGACTTCGCATACAGAATACCTGACTTTGAGTTCATCCGATAAAGTAAAAGTCAACACGCTTGCGGCAATTTTGCGAATTGCAGACTCCCTTGATTTTATCCACAATTTTGAAATAGCTAAAATCAAATTTGATCACAAGAAGAAAGTTATGGAAATAGTTGTGGATGGAATAGTTGATATGGTGCTTGAAAATTGGGCGTCCAAACAAAAAGCAGATTTATTTAAAGAAGTATTTGGATATAAAGTTAGGATATCAGGAAGATGAAAGAAGAATTTTCAGAATACAAAATTGGGAAAGAACATTTTATAAATAGAGAGTTAAGCTGGCTGAGCTTCAATTCGAGAGTTCTGGATCAGTCGTTTGACAAAAGTAACCCTGTTCTGGAAAGGCTAAAATTTTCGGCTATCTTCAGCAACAATCTTGACGAGTTCTTTATGGTTAGAGTTGCAGGACTGAAGAAACAGCTCGAATCCAAAGTTTATGTAAATGACGATACAGGAATGAATGCCGAAGAACAGTTAAAAACCGTTCTAAGTAAAACAAGACTGCTGGTTAAAAAGCAGTATAATTATCTTAAAGAGTATATGCTTCCTGAACTCAAGAGCAACAGTATATTCCTGCTTAAGTACGATGAGCTTTCTGCTACTGAAAAGGTCAGACTTAAAGAGCATTTCGTGCGTTCTATTTTTCCTATATTAACCCCGGTAGGATTTGACCCTACGCATCCTTTCCCTGTTCTGAACAACAAGTCAATCGAGATTGCAGTAAGGCTCAAAAGGCCTAAAAAAGACTTTGAATCGTATGGGTTTGTGGAAGTTCCTTCTGCTATCTCGCGTTTTATCCCTGTAAATCATTCCGAACAAGGGAAGGCCTTTATTCTACTTGAAGAGCTCATTATGGTAAATATTAAAATGCTCTTTGAGGGATGTGAAGTTTTCGACTATTTCCCTTTCAGAATAACTAAAGATATGGATTTTGATATAGGCGATGATGAATCTGACCTTCTCGTTCATATGGAAAAAACTCTAAAGTCAACCAGAAAAAGAAGCGCAATCAGGCTAGAAATCCAGAAAGGCTCGTCAGAATTACTTTCTCAATGGCTGAAGGAAAAACTAGATATAACTGATGATCTGGTTTTCACTATTGACGGACACTTGAACCTCGCAAGTTTCTTTGAATTTATTCCTCAGGTAGCAAGGGAAGACTTAGTCGATAAACAGATTGTACCATTGCAGATTCCTGCCCTGGAGGATTACTCATCGCTTTTCGACGCTATTTCCGAATGGCATACTATTCCACTTTATCATCCGTTTGAAAGCTTTGATTATGTAGTAAAACTCCTTCAAGAAGCCGCCAATGACCCGAATGTCCTTGCTATAAAGCAAACGCTCTACAGAGTTAGCGGTAATTCCCCTATTGTAAATGCTCTCCAGCAAGCAGCCGAAAATGGCAAACAAGTAACTGTAATAGTCGAGCTTAAGGCTCGTTTCGATGAGTACAGGAATATTCTATGGGCAAAGCGACTCGAGATGTCCGGGGCTCATGTAATCTACGGTGTCGCCGGGCTGAAAATCCATTGCAAGGCTCTGCTTATTGTCAGAAGAGAAGAAGGAGCAATCAGACGATACTTGCACCTTGCTACAGGCAATTACAATGATTCAACTGCTAAAGTTTACACTGATATGGGTTTGTTCCTTAACGACCCTGAAATTTGCAATGATATATCGTCACTATTTAATGTCATGACAGGATACTCCGAGCCGCCTGTTTGGAGCAAAATAGCTGTCGCTCCATTCAACTTAAGAGAAAAGTTTTTGAGTTTGATTGACAGGGAAGCCAGAAATTCCACTAAACATAAACCAGGTAGAATTATTGCCAAAATGAATGCTCTGGTTGACAGAGAAATCATTGAGCATCTCCACCGCGCGGCAATGGCAGGCGTAAAAATTGATCTTCTGGTCAGGGGGATATGCTGTTTAAGACCAACTCAAACTTCAGGGAAAAACATTAATATAATAAGTCTGGTTGACCGCTATCTTGAACACAGCAGAATTTACTATTTTGAGAATAACGGTAACCATGAATACTATCTCTCAAGCGCAGATTGGATGCCAAGAAACCTTGATAGAAGAATAGAGATCATGTTCCCAGTTGATGATAAGTTTAACCAGGATTTCCTATGGAAAATTCTAGACCTTCAGTTAAATGACACTTACAACGGCAGGAAACTCAAATCGAATGGTTCCTATCATAAAGCTCAGTTTAGAAACCCGGAAACAAGAAGTCAGATTACAACCTATGAACTTTTAAAACAATTAAGACCAGCGCAAAAGAGAGAAAAGTTAATGATTTTGGAGAGAGAAAATACTTAGTTCAGTTTTTATTTATTTAGCGATATTTATTATTTAAACCAATATAAATGAGCGTGATATGAACCTTATTGAGATTTTTTGAAGGCTTTAATTTGTGAAAAACACTTTTTAGCGTATCTTAAAGGCTCTCAATTTGATAAGGGTAATTTCACCAATAAAAAAAACAGGAGGACATATGAGCATCGACTACAAAGCAATTGCCGCAAAAGCAGAAGAATACAAACCTCAAATGGCAAAATTTCTGCGTGACATGATCGCTATCCCTAGCGAAAGCTGTCAGGAAAAAGAAGTTGTTTTAAGAATTAAAGAAGAAATGATCAAGGTCGGCTTCGATAGAGTTGACATTGACGCGCAAGGCAATGTTCTTGGCTATATTGGAAACGGCAAACATCTTATCGCTTTCGACGCCCACATCGACACAGTAGGTATCGGCGACATCAATAATTGGAAATATGATCCTTATAAAGGTCATGAAGAAGGCGATGTAATATACGGCAGAGGCGGTTCTGACCAGGAAGGCGGAATGGCTTCAATGGTTTATGCCGGAAAAATTATCAAAGATTTAGGTCTTGCCAAAGATTCTACAGTAGTGATGGTCGGCACAGTTCAGGAAGAAGATTGCGACGGTCTTTGCTGGCAGTTCATAGTAGAAAAAAGTAAAATCAGGCCTGAATTCGTAGTTAGCACCGAGCCAACCTCTTGCAGAATCTACAGAGGGCACCGCGGCAGAATGGAAATAAAGGTAGCTACACACGGAATCAGCTGTCACGGTTCAGCTCCAGAAAGAGGCGACAATGCTATTTACAAAATGGGTCCAATTATAAATGAACTCAAAGCTTTGAATGAAAATCTTCATTACGATGAATTCCTTGGAAAAGGCACATTGACAATCTCAGAATGTGGATTCTCATCACCATCAAGATGCGCTGTAGCAGATGGATGCTGGCTTTCCGTTGACAGAAGATTGACCAATGGCGAAACATGGCAGAGCGCTATTAAGGAAATAGAAAACCTCCCAGCTGTTAAGGCTGCCGGTGCTAAAGTAACAATGTATCAATATGACAGACCTTCTTATACCGGTCTTGTCTATCCTACAGAATGCTTCTTCCCGACATGGGTTCTTCCTGCTGAACATCAAGTTTGCGTTTCAACAGTAGAAGCTTACAGAAAGCTTTTCAATGCTGAACCAGTTGTTGATAAATGGACTTTCTCAACTAACGGCGTATCAATAATGGGTCGTTATGGAATTCCAGTAGTAGGTTTTGGACCAGGACATGAAGACCAGGCTCATGCTCCTAACGAATGCACATGGAAGAGCGAATTGGTAAAATGCGCAGCTATGTATGCCGCTATTCCTGATATTTACACAGCTAAGTGCAAGTAATCCACTTATAAAATAAAGAGGTATTACTATGAAAAAATTAGCTATAGTCGCAATCGGGGGCAATTCCCTGATAATGGACAGCAAACATCAGACAGTCGGGGATCAGTACAGCGCTATTTGTGAAACAGCCAAGCATATCGCTGATTTAATGCTAGCTGATTACAATGTAGTTGTAACTCACGGCAATGGTCCGCAGGTTGGTTTTATTCTAAAGCGTTCTGAGATAGCTGCTAAAGTAGAGCATATGCATGAAGTTCCACTTGTAAGCTGCGATGCTGACTCACAGGGGGCCATCGGTTACCAGATTCAACAGGCTCTTGATAACGAGTTTAACAAGAGAAAACTCTCTGATAACGGGAAGCCAAAATCTGCTGTAACTGTTGTTACTCAGGTTATTGTTGACAGAAATGATGCTGCTTTCAAGAAACCATCTAAACCGATCGGCGGTTTCGTAACTGAAGCTCAGGCTACAGAAATGAAGAAACAAAATCCGGACTGGACATTTATCAGCGATGCTGGCAGAGGTTTCAGACGGGCTGTAGCTTCTCCAAAGCCTGTAGAAATTGTAGAGCTTGATGCTATTAAATCACTCTTAGGCGCCGGTTTCTGCGTAGTCGCAGTAGGCGGTGGCGGCATCCCTGTATTTAAAAATCAGGATGGCTCGCTTGTTGGCGTTGACGCTGTTATTGACAAAGACTTTGCTACAAGTTTACTTGCTGCAAACCTCAAAGCTGACGCTCTGATCATCTCTACCGGAGTTGAAAAAGTCTGTCTGAATTTCGGAAAACCAAATCAGAAGACTTTAGAAACAATCACCCTTGCCGAAGCAAAGCAATACATGACAGAAGGTCATTTTGCACCGGGAAGCATGCTTCCTAAGATGCAGGCCGCTGTCCAGTATCTGGAAGACGGCGGAGCTAAAGCGATAATTACTTCCCCAGAGTTTCTTGGTAAGGCTATCAAAGGCCAGACTGGGACACATATAGTGAAGTAAACTCAGTTTAATCGCCGAAATTTTTTAGGGAGACGAAAGTCTCCCTTTTTTGTTTTTCTGACAATTAAGATATAATTATCTGAAATCACCGGGATTTCCATAAACTTTTAGTGTTGAATCAACCGATGGAAAAATTTCAGGATCAAAAAAATAGAATTGATGCCGAAATAGACAATCTGATTCTTCCTGGAGAAAATGCAGGAGATTATTCAGAAAGATGGGAAAAGACCTTCGATAAGGTTTTTCTTATAGGATGGATATTGTCCGTAATAATCCTTTCCATAGTTACTTTTATATTCCAGCCTTCGCTTTTTACAAAATACCAATTTTTTGGGTTCTGCTTTTTTAAGATTTTCGTTATGCTTATGATGTCTCTTGCCGGTGGAGCTGCCTGTCGTTATTACTGCAAAACAGATGGGAATGGATACATAGCATCAAGTAAAAATTCATGGTTCAAAGTCAACTATACCCGTAAACTTCAGCATTTTGCCGCTTATCTTATTCCTCTTATAAGTGCTTCAGGTCAAGCAGGAAGCAATATGCATCCTAAAGGAATACTTCCTCATGCATGGGAGTCTCTCTTTGTTCTACTTATATTTCTTCTCCTGATTAAACCTATCCGTGAAAAGTCAAAATTCTTTATGCTCCAATTTAACTCCATGGACCGTCCTGAAGATAGACCTAACACTCTGAAATGGATAGTATTAGGGAATATACTTCCAGGGCTTATTCTAGGGACAATATTTAAACAGCTTTTCGAACAGATTGGCGAACCTAATCTTGTGCTAATCATAGTCTTTATAATTGGAATCGGGGACGGTTTAGCAGAACCGGTAGGAATATATCTTGGCAAGAAAAAATATGTGGTTCCATCGTGGTCAATGGGAAAAAGATATGTCAGGTCTTACGCAGGCAGCGCTTGCGTATTTTTGAGTAGTGTTGTCTTTACTCTTATGTTTTTCAAAGAGTTCAACCATCTCGCTCAGTTTATAGTAGCTATATTTCTTGTTCCTCCAGTGATGACTATTGTAGAAGCTGTCGCTCCTCATTCAATGGATACCCCGCTTATGATGACTGTAGGATTTTCAATTTTGTACGCAATCTGTCTCTTTAATTAAAATACTAAGGAGAGAAAGGTTATGAAGGGGAAAGACACGGGGTTGAAAAAGGGACTTATGCACGAAGCTGTCCTCTATACTCTTGGTGCGGATTATTGGGTATATTTTGATAAATTAGACTTATCTATCAACAAGATAGCGAAAAGCTAACTTACACTTAATTAGCGTAAAGCGTTTGCTTATTTAGTGAAATGGTACATTTTAAGTGCCTCAAAGAAATTTAAACAATTATTTTGAGGAGATAAAATGAGTAAAATCCAAATATCTACGGCCAGCGCGCCAGCTGCAATAGGTCCATATTCTCAAGGAATCAAAGCCGGCAATCTTGTTTTCACATCAGGACAACTTCCAATCGATCCAAAAACTTCTCAGATGCCCGAAGGCATTGAAGCTCAGACAAAAGTTTCTCTCGAAAATGTTAAAGCTATTCTGGAAGCCGCTGGAACCAAACTGGAAAATGTAGCAAAGATCATGATTTTCTTGAAAGACATGAATGATTTTGCTAAAATGAACGAAGTTTATACGAAATTTTTTAGTGGGGTTTATCCTGCAAGAAGTTGCTATCAAGTAGCAAGACTTCCAAAGGATGCACTTGTTGAAATAGAGGCTACAGCTATAATTTAAATAACAGACCAATAACCTAAAACTTAAAAAAGGGGACTAAAATGGACAAAATAGGAATGAAAGAAGCTATAAAAGCACTTTCAACAAAAAGAACAAATGACATGTACCTCAATGACTTCTTCCTCACCTGGCAGAAGAAAGACGATGAAATAAATGCTACTTTCCTCGTTGCTGACATTCTCAGAAGCATGAGAGAAAATAATATTTCATCTAAGGTTTTTGACAGTGGATTGGCAATATCTCTTTTTAGAGACAACTCAACCAGAACCCGTTTCAGCTTTGCAAGCGCTTGTAATCTTCTCGGCCTTGAAGTTCAGGATCTTGATGAAGGCAAATCTCAGGTTGCTCATGGCGAAACAGTAAGAGAGACAGCTAATATGGTTTCTTTTATGGCTGATGTAATTGGTATCCGCGATGATATGTACATCGGAAAAGGTCACACATATATGAAGGAATATGCTGAGTCAGTTAAACTAGGACATCTTGATGGCGTTCTCGAACAGAGACCCACACTTGTTAATCTCCAGTGTGATATTGACCATCCTACACAGTCAATGTCAGATGCTCTTCATGTAATCAATCACTTTGGCGGAATTGAAAACCTCAGAGGCAAGAAGATTGCTATGACATGGGCATATTCACCATCTTACGGCAAACCATTATCAGTTCCTCAGGGAATCATCGGACTCTTCTCAAGATTCGGAATGGAAGTATCTCTTGCTCATCCTAAGGGATATGAAGTAATGCCTGAAGTAGAAGAAGTTTGCAAACTTAACGCTAGAAACAGCGGTGGCAAATTTGTTAAGACAAACAGCATGGAAGAAGCTTTCGAACACGCTGATATAGTTTATCCTAAGAGCTGGGCTCCATTTGCTGCTATGGAAAAGAGGACTGACCTTTATGGGAAGAACGATTTCGACGGAATCAAAGCTCTGGAAAAAGAACTTCTCACTCAGAATGCCGGACATAAAGATTGGGAATGCACAGAAAAACTTATGAAGAAAACGAAAGAAGGCAAAGCTCTATATATGCATTGCTTACCTGCTGATATTACAGATGTAAGCTGTAAGGCCGGTGAAGTTGCAGCTTCTGTATTTGACAGATACAGAACTCCTCTCTACAAGGAAGCTAGCTACAAACCATATATTATCGCTGCTATGATTTTCTTGAGCAAGTTCAAAAATCCTGCTGATAAGCTTCAGAAGCTTCTTGATAACGGAACAAACAGAATTTTCTAATTAAAATTCGATCTGTTTAATTTAAAGCCTCCGAAAGTAACATTTCGGGGGCTTTTTTATTTCATACCTGCTAGAATTGTATCTGTATATTTATAATTTTCTACAATTACAGGAACTAGCATTATGACAGAAAAAAGAAGAACGATCGGGTTAATGTCTTTAATTTTTTCCGCCGTGCTTATGCAGGTAGGTTCTGCATGGCTTTTTGGTGTAGGATTGACTGCCAAAATTGCTGGACCAGCCGCAATTTTTACATGGATAATTGGCGCTATTGTGATGAGTTTCATAGCTTTAACCATAGCAGAAGTGGCTCCATGCTTCCCAAAAATGGGCGGACTGGGAAGGTACCTTAAGTATTCCCATGGCGATTTGTCTGCTTTTCTGGGAGACTGGGCAGGTTTCCTTGCGCTAATCTTCTCTGTCATTGTCGAGGCCGTTTCGATAGTCCAATACGCCAGCAGTTGGCCATTCGCATGGGCTAAGCTTTTATATAATACGACAACAAGCTCGCTTACATTTCATGGTCTGATTTTCGCATCCTTTATAGTGATTATCTTATTTATTGTAAACGCTTTATCCTTAAAAGTTTTAATGCACTCTATAAAGGGGTTAGGCATCTTTAAAGTGTTTGTAATCATATGCGCTGTAGCTATTCCGATCATATATTTAGGGCATCTGTCATTTTCTAATTTTGTGTCTTATCACAAATCATTTGTTCCTTATGGCTGGAGCAGTGTGTGGACTGCCATTGCAGTCGGCGGAGTAATTCCGGCATTTGTAGGTTTTCAGGCTCCGGTAAGTTTTGCCGGCGAGGCAAAAAACCCTGGAAGGAATATTCCTCTAGCTATCATTCTTGCCATGGTGATTTCAATGGTAATTTATACCTGTCTTCAGTTCACATTCCTATATGCTTTCCCATTGAATAGCATAGGAGGAAACTGGCAGAATTTGAGTTTACAGTCACCATTTGTGGATTTGACTACGCTGCTTGGTTTGCACTTTCTAACTCTGCTTCTATTCTCAGATGCGTTACTTGCTCCGACCACCACAGGAATCATCCTTATGGGAGCAGCTCCAAGAACGCTTTACGGACTTCATTCTACTAAACACATACCGCGTTTCCTGGGCAAAATCTCCAGAAAAACATATATTCCGTTAAATGCACTGATATTCTCACTAGTCTTGTCAGTTGGTATATTGTGGTTAGTCCCTAGCTGGGAAAAGGTCATTTCGATACTGACACTATGCTATATGATCAACTTCCTGGCAGGTCCTGCTGCTGCTATTGGGCTGAGAAAGAATGCAAAAGATTTAGTGAGAACCGTAAAAATCCCCTGCATGCCTGTAATTTCGTTCATTTCTTTTCTGGTTATAGCCTTTTTACTGCTGGCCTGCGGCTGGCCTAGAACTGCCTATATGAGTTTTGCTCTATTGGCAGGATTTGCCATTTATCTCTATTATGAATATAAGGTCAAAAAGTTTGTCGGATTCTCTGCAGAAATTAAATCCTCTATCTGGTTGATAGTCTTCATGCCTTTTGTTTCGCTCTTCGACTATCTTGCTTCAGATAAACTTGGAGGCATCGGAATTTTTAGCGCTTATTCACCTGCACACATAATTTGTTTCGTTGCAGGAATATCAATTATTTTCTATCTTATGCTGAAATTTTCAAGAAGAACCGAAGCATTAGAACAGGTTATCCTCGCCCAAGTCAAAGAGCAAAGATAACCTCAACTTGGATATAACTATTTGTGGGCAGCAACAGAAACTTCAGATGAAGAACCTCTTTTTCCAAAGCAATCAATTTTATCCTTAACAAAGAATATGATTATCCCGGCAGGAATAATCATTACTAAGATAAAAAGAAATAAATCCTGATATCCAAAAAGTTTCGTTAGCCAACCTGAAAGCATAACCGGAATCATCACAGCAAGCTGCATTATTCCAGCAAAGAAAGCATAGTGGGAAGTTTTAAACTTACTGTTTCTAACCATGTAAAATAGGAATATTGAGTAAGCACACAGACCGAAGCTAAAACACAATTGTTCTAAAAAGATAAAAGAAGCTATAACAATTCGATTATAAATATGGAAGTGAGCAATAACATAGTATAGCAAATGCGGTACATTTTCTAAGAGGAGCATCCACCAAATCCAGAATTTGAAACCTTTTCTATAGATAGCATATCCCCCAAGCATACTGCCTAATATAATTGAGATTGGAGCTAATGTGCCATAAGACAACCCGGTAAATTCATTATTAAGCCCCAGTCCGCCCTCTGCTATTGGGCTAAGAAGAAATAATGGAAGAACAATATTTATAATTGATTCTCCTGCTCTATAGAAGAATAGGAAAAGTATAGCCAGCCATATTCTTTCAAGTTTGAAAAACTCCAAATACACATACCAGAACTCGATCATTGCCCCTTTAAAGTTTTTACCTTCATTCCTTGTCTGTTCTTTGGGTAAAACAAACTTATGATAGATCCCAATGCCACCGGCTGCAATGGCGACTAAAAGCATCCCGAAAAACCAAGCGGTATGGTAACTTCCGCAATATTCAAATATTACACCTGTCATGATCACAATAAATCCGGTAGCAAAAACCTTTCCGACATTATAAGCAGCACCCTGAATCCCTACGAAGAAAGACTGCTGGGCAGGATTTAGTTCCATCAAGTAGAATCCATCTGCTGCGATATCATGGTTAGAAGCCATAAAAGCTACTACCCACGAAATGGCTATTGTAATTATAAAAAAATTCTCAGCTTTCATTGAAATAGCTATTGCTACAAAACCGGCAGCAACACAAATTTCCATTGTATATATCCACCAGCGCTTGGACTTGATTATATCAATAAATCCAGCCCATATAGGTTTTAAAACCCAGGGCATTACAAGCGATCCGGTGTAAAGCGTAATTTTTTCATTAGGAATACCAAAATTCTTAAACATTATGGCTAAAACTACCATAATCATTATTCCAGGCATACCCTCCATAAAATACAATGTTGGTACCCAGCGCCATGCTGTTTTGTCAAATGATGCGGCTGGCGATTTTAATTCATTTTTTTTCTCAAATGCACTCATGCAAATCTCCCTTTTTTAATATTTTTGCGTTATTTTATTGTCAATTATTATTCTAATTTTATTAATCTTCTGTTAAAGCATATTCCAATAGATATAATCGCTCATAGAATAGGTTATAAGCATAGTCGAATGTATCGACAAATTTGAATCCTATTTTTAAATAAAGCTGTAGAGCTTCACCTTTCTCCCAAACAGTTAGAACAATTCTCTTGCAATTACACTGTTTAGCCTGCTTAATATTTTGAGCAAACATGAATTTAAAATACCCCAGTCCTCTATACTTTTGCTCAATAGCTAAACTAGATAAAAAATAGTCTTCCAGCTTAATGTTTTTTTCCACAAAGGCATCATAAGCTTCATCGAGATGTTTGACTTCATCACGATAATAAGAAGTGAAGTTAATCTTCTTCAATTCAGAAACTACTCCGGCAATATAAAAGCCAATCATCTCGCTGTTAATAAAAATAGCCCAGCAAAAATCTATATTCTGGTCAATATTCTGGATGCGCTGCAAAGCGACTTTGTGAAGATGCAGTTTGTTTCCAATTGAGCAATACTCTAAATAGCTTGTTTCGAGTAACAAAAAGGCCATCCTGTCCTTTTGAACATTTGTAAGTGTTTTGCCCTGATACAAGTAAAGAACTAACTCTTCAGTTGATTTCTTAGCTTTGGTTGTTACCCAGAAATTAGGTTTTGCCATTTTTGCGCGGTTAACATAAAGCAAGTATCTTCCAAATAAATCATTTACTCTGTGCAGATTATTGTCATCCGTGGCAAAAGCGTAGTAATTAAATTTCGAGTTTTCTGCTCTTACTTGGAGATTATAGCCTAACCGCGGAACTTCATCTGCATAAATAATGCTGGCAAAGTCAGCTAGATCCAAAGGATTATCAAGTCTCCAGTTACGCTGATTTAGATTATCAATTGTATTATCATGATGCCATTTCTCTTCAGGAGTCAATGGCATGCTGCTGTTGGTTGTAGGGTCATACTCTAAACGAAAACCAGTAAGCCCTAATAAAACCCGCTCAGTTTTACGGACTAGAAGTGTTGAATGTTCTTTAGCCAATTCATCCAATGGTATATATGTTTTTCTTAAATCCGAAGCCCATACAACATATGTAGCATCATATAACTGAAGAGATGTTTTCATGTCTTTGTCTGATGGATCGTGAGCTATTCCCTTGATAGGCCGGCTGATCTTTTTGAGCCTGAGATTCATTTCATCTACAATTGCCTTTACCGCCGGATTACCTCTTTTCGCAATCTGCACACCACCTTCGAATTGCCAGATATTTGCCCAACTGATAAGGGTTTTTATTTCGGTTCCAGTAGTTGGCGATATTTTATACTCGTAATAGTTTGGCACTTCTGGTTTAGATAAATACACTGAAGCAAACCGATGCGGTATTGTGTCAATATCCATGTAAATGCCGCCAAACAAATAGAGAAAAACATCTCTGTAATAATCTGAGAGGTAATTGTAAAATTTCTTATCAATGAGCTCCTGCATCATCTCAAGATCGACGAAAGAATTCTTTGCAGACATCACATAAATGGATTTCACTATCTCTTTAGCACTTCCAATATGATAATAGCCTATAGTGTAATCTTCATCATTTTCACAAAGTTCAAAAGCAGAGTCATTTATAATCTGAGCTTTATTCCATACCCACAAGTAACTTTCGTAGATAACGGATGATTCTCTTTTTACAAATTTAGCGGCTTCATGCCACTGTCTTATTGATTCTTTTGTATCTTCTGGAATTTGGCCCCCAACCCATAGGCGATGAAAGATTCTTTCATCGTGAAGTAACTCCTTACTAGGACATCCCAGGATAGAAGAAACCTTTGTTACATCAAAGAAAACCTGATTTGAAATCACGAATCTTTGAATGTCTTCAAGAGCCTGCACATATTTATTCTTCTTATTTTCATAATCCATATTGTGTAGGAATTTACTTTTCCCTTCGCTCAAATCTTGTTTTTCCAAAGATTTATATGCTTCGAATTCAGATTTGATATCTTTTATTCTTTCCTCATATCCTGCAATAAATTCTTCATGCCCCATTTTAAGCGGCTGCGTTTTTATCAATTTCGCATCTGTTAATAGTCTATGCATGACAATCTCCCATTGTGTTGGTATGCCTTTATAAATGTCACAGCTTTATTATAATTGTACGGGTAAATGATGATTAAATTCTTTTGTGGATTGTGCCAGCATAATTTTTCGAAGCGCTTGAGTTGTATTTAAAGTAAATCTTCTGACGCTGTAATTGGTCTGATCAATGCCGGAACAGCCAAACGCCAGAACATTGGTTCGAACATTATTTAGCTCTAAAACATCATAAGGGTTATGACAGCTTAGCAGCACATACGGTTTATCCATATTATTCAAATCCTGAACAATTTGATTAACGATAACAGATTGAGTTCCAGATAGATTGTAGCTTAGCAATAGGACTTTATCGGCTGAGGGTAAATCAAATTTTCCGCTGTCATATTCAGCGTAATATTTCACAGTGATATTTTTGTATCCCATATCTTGTAATGCTTTAAGAGCGTCCTCTGCTATGGCTGAGTTTGCAGTCAATATCAATATTTGTTCTGATTTGGTGCTGAGCCAAGGCAAGGTGCCTGATATGTTTTTAGCCAAAGTAATTGAGGCTGCTGCTGTTTCTTCCTGAAATAGCCGATGTTTATCATTGTATATAAAATTGCGCATAGCGATTTTCCGCTGAGCAAAAGGCTTTTGCGCAGCTAATAATGGTGTTACTTTGCGTGCTTTTAGCTCTAAGATCCGGCAGCAAGACTCAAAGACGCGTTGAGTTAGAGCGCTCGATTTACTGCATGCATTTACCAATTCATCAAAGTAAATGGAAAAGTTCTTTATCCCTGCAGGACTCCAAATACGAAATGGCATTAATACCAGATCAATTCCAGCCTCAATACAGCCCACTGTTGCTTCTGCAGAATTAAAATTATCTGAAATTGCTTTCATATCGAGCGCATCACTTACTATTATACCGTTGAACTTTAATTGTTCGCGTAGCAAGTTTGTTAATATGGTTTTAGATAATGTTGCCGGAGTCGGAAGAAATTGTCCCTTCTTGTGAGAATAAATCTGCCCCATATCTAATTGCGGTGCGACGATATGAGCTGTCATGATTGAATCAATGCCGTTATTGATCGATGCTTGAAATGGAATTAGTTCCACAGCAGTAAATTCTGTGAGTGAGCGGTTTATCGATGGCGAATCATGATGCGAATCACTAGCTGTATCCCCATGTCCTGGAAAGTGCTTACCACAAGAAATCATTTTCCCCTGATTCAAGCCTTCACAATAAGCAACTCCATGTCTGGCAACTAACTGCGGATCGCTGCCGAAAGAACGGACGCCGACGATTGGATTGCGGGGATTGCTATTAACATCGAGGACCGGAGCAAATGTAAAGTTAAATCCCAACGCACATAATTCACTGGCTAATATTTCGGCTGCTTTACTGGTTACCTCTGGTTTATCGAGAGCACCAAGCGCCATATTGCCAGGCATTTCGCAGGCATTATAAATTCTTGTAACAGTCCCGCCTTCCTGATCAACTGCAATCAAACGGCCAGTTTTACAGTTTTTCTGTAATTCATCGGTTAGGTTGATTATTTCATCCAGATTCTTTAGATTTTCGCGAAATAAAATTACCCCGCCTATTGGATATTCTTTTAAAAAATCAGAAACAGCTTTGGGCAGTACTGTAACAGGTGGGGGATTATCACATACTTCTTCAGCATAAAAGCGAATATCCAACATCAGCAATTCAAGCAGTTGCTGCCTTAAATCCAATTTTGAAACTTCGGCTTTAATTTCAGTATAATTCGTCATCCCTATCTCTCCTTCTTCGAGCTTATTATTAAATTCTTCGTCATTATCTAAATTGTATTCTAAGTCATATTCAGGAACAAGGTTCATCTCCATTTAATTCGGCCGATTTAAAGAATGTCTTAGTAATAGAGTTACGCTTCTTCTTATAGGAGGGTTGAATGTCTTGTTGTAAGTTTCAAATCAGGCCAAGTACGCTGATTTGATGTTTAGTGCCATTTTCTATCTTTAATTCGGGAAGAAAGCTTGAAAGTTAAAAAGAGAAAGATGATTGCGCAGAACAGCCAGCATAGAGATGAACTTAAAGATGAAAAGTTAAAATGTTTGCACACCGAATTACTGATTTCAATTCCTATTGCAAAAAACAGCGTTTGCAGAAAAAATAGCAACGATGCTGACATACTTTGAGAAAGTTTCGGGTCAATGCTCATTATAATGCGAAAAATGCTTCCGTTTGCAAGCCCAAAACCCAATGTATAAAAAAACAGTCCAACTGCGAGTAAATTAATCGAGAAACTAAAGATAACGCTGAAAAGAATACCCGCAAAAGCAATGATGCATCCTAAACGGATTAGTTTATGAAACTCCAACTTGCCGGCCAATCGCTGTAGCAAGATAGTTGATATTGGCAAACCACCCACAGCAATCAATTGATAAATAACATATTCTTTATACCCTAGTTTTAAGTTATACAAGATTATATTGGGAGACAAACCAATCCAGATTAATAGAGGCAATGCTCCTGCTATGGTGCAAAAGACCCCAAGCATATAATTTTTACTTCGAGCTATTTCAAGATAATGTTTAATGATTCCATTGAAATCAAGATGTTTTATCTGACGCCTTGTTCTGGGAGTGTATTTATATAAACCAGAGAAAGATATTAACCCGAGTATTCCTGTGACAATAAATATGTAATGCCAGCTCGAATAGCTTACAATAATTCCGCCAATAATCGGGCCTACAAGTGGCGCAAGAATTGTGATATTTGCCATTAATGCTATTATTTTAACAGAATCTTTGTCATTAAATTTTTCGTGTATTATCGCATATCCCATAGCAACAAATGCCATGCCGCTGCCCTGTAAAAATCTTCCGAGCATAAACTGAAAAATATTACTACTAAAGGCGATAAATATTGTAAATATAAGAAATGAAAAGCATCCCCACAATATTATCTTTCGCTTACCAAAATATTCAGACAATGGACCTATCTGAATTTGTACAGCGCAGTCCCCAAGCATATAAAGACTAAGTGATGCAGCAACATAAGTCAGCGGTGCATTGAACTGTCTTATGACAGAAACCATCCCCGGCATAATCATGTCATTTGCCGAATATGTTGTGAACTCGTACAAAACAAGGAAAAAAGCAAATAAATAGAGCTTACGCATAATGACCTTTTGCAAAATCAAGCTTATCTAAGCCCGTGAAAAAAATGTTGTAATATTTCATTAAGCCTACGCCCATTCTAATGGCTATTTTCAAAAACTCAAACCTGAAAATATTTAATTTCTTTTGCCGTATTGTTTTTTATTATAAGTTCCGCTTTGAAAAATTTATTTTTAGCGTCATTTTCAATAAGTTTAAATAATATGGAACAACTATTCTCAGCCATATTCAGCGCCATTTATGAAGAGTTAAAAATTCAAAAAGATAATAAAATTGTATAGAGTAACTGTGATATTTCAGCTTGGTTTCAGAAGTAATTTAATTTAATTTGGTTATTTTAATATATTCTCAAAAACATGTTCCGTGATGAGATTATAATTGCATCAATATGAAGAAACTTATTTCAAAATTATTCGAATACTTCAGATTTGCAGGAATTGCAATTCTATTTTATCTGACCTACGCCTATATCAATGACAATGTAAATCGTTTTCATGTTCTGACTTTTGGTACCGTTCTTCTAATGTCCGGGACTACTGCGCTAGAAGGAATCTTCTTAGGAAATGAAAGCGCAGAAAAAATTGGATATAAAGTTGACAGGCAGTATCAAGTGCAGTCAGCCCTTGCCAACCTGGCAATCGCTATTACAGCCATAATAGTGTTCTTTGCAAAATGGGGTAAATTTGCTGATGGAGCAATAGTAACTGCCATGCTTCTATTTTTCCTTTTATCGGGAATCAATCATGCTCTCTCGGCAATTGTTCACAGGAATTACAGACCTGTTAATCTTATGAGGCTGGTATTCAGCATCATTCTTGCTGCTGCGATTCTACCTTCAATGATCAAGGCTATCTATTTTTCATAAAAGTTCAAAGGATATGTGAGATGTCTATATTAGTAAAGTCTTTTTCTAATTCTTCTTTAAAACAGCCGGAATTTATTCCTATGTCCAAAAAGGAACTAGATTTGCTCGGTTGGAAAGAGATAGACATCCTGCTTGTTACGGGCGATGCCTATGTCGATCACCCATCGTTCGGGATTGCAATTATCGGAAGAGTGTTAATTGCGGCAGGTTACAAAGTCGGTATAATAGCCCAGCCTGACTGGAAGGACAGAGCGTCCCTTACAGTAATGGGCAGACCAAAAATAGCCTGCGCCATAACATCAGGCAATCTGGACTCGATGCTCAACATCTACACTCCGGGAAGAAGGATTAGAAAAGACGACGATTATTCTCCTGCAGGCCAGGTAGGACTAAGACCCCCGATGGCCATTCAAGTATATTCAAACCTAGCAAAATCTATTTTTACAGGTCTGCCTATAATAATTGGCGGTATTGAAGCAAGCATGAGAAGAATTGCTCATTATGACTATTGGAAAGATAAAATCCTGCCGGGCATTCTCCTCTTATCAAAGGCTGACATTTTAATCTATGGGATGGCCGAAAAGTCACTGTTGAATGCCATTGGTGCCATTAAAAATAGAACTTCATTAAATGCAATACCGGGAACGGCAGTGCTTTTAGGTGAAAAACAGTCGCAGGAATTTCTATTAAATAATGCTGGCTATTATGTAGAACTTCCATCATTCGAGAAGATTTCCAGCGACAAAAAATCCTTTATGGAATCTCATATCATTGCCGAAAGAGAGTCAAATCCCTACTCTGCAAAAGGCATCTTCCAAAGATACGATAAGCGCCTACTTGTTGTAGAAAGACCTGAAACACCCTTAGACACACAGGAAATGGATACTATTTACGGACTGCCTTTCTCCAATGCTCCGCATCCTTTCTACAAAGAAAGAATTCCAGCTTTTGAAATGATAAAAACTTCAATAACATCTCTTCGCGGTTGTCCGGGCGGCTGTTCTTTTTGCGGACTTGGACTTCATCAGGGCAAGTTTATCTCAATCAGAAGCAAGCAATCTATTTTAAAATCGATAACTGAGTTTGGGTGCAATAAGAGTTTCAAGGGAACTGTCAGCGACATCGGAGGCCCAACTGCTAATGTTTACGGCAACAGTGTTATGGATTTTGAGAAATGCAAAGTTTGCAGACGGCCATCATGCCTATGGCCTAAGATATGCCCAAACTATGTAATTAATGACAAAGCTCTTTCAACTCTGCTGGAGGAAGCTTCAAATATAGACAGAGTTAAGCATATTTTTATAAGTTCAGGAATAAGACTGGATTTGGCAGAAAAACAACCAGATACTATGCGCAGGATTATTCAAAAACATACTTCGGGACATCTGAAAGTAGCGCCTGAGCATCTGGATGAAAAGGTTCTCTTTCTTATGAGGAAAAACAGCTCAGAAGACTTTTATAAATTCATCAATATCTTTCAGAAAGAATCTGCCCTGGTAAAGAAAGAACAGTATTTAGTCCCCTACTTCATATCCAATTTCCCAGGATGCGAGGCTTCTAATATGGATAAAGTTGACTCCTTCCTGAAAAAAAATAGATGGTCGCCTCAGCAAGTACAGGATTTCACGCCGTTGCCGATGACTATTGCCTCTGCTATGTACTATTGTGAGTCTGACACAGATGGGAATCCAATTACGGTAAACAAAGGATTAAAGGAGAGAAGAGAACAACTATTGGTTTTAAAGCAAAATAAGACTTATACTAATAGAATTAAATAACTAAAACATAGAGACATTATCATGACAAAACTTCATAATCTCAAACTCACAAAACCAATGATATTCTTCGACCTGGAAGCGACCGGGACAAATCCTCAGGTTGACAGAATAGTCGAAATATGCGTAGCAAAACTCTCTCCTGGCGGACAAAGCGAAGTTAAAACCAGAAGAATCAACCCCGGCGTCCCAATACCTTTTGAATCAACTGAAATTCACGGCATTAAAAATGAAGATGTCGCTAATGAGCCATCATTCAGCTCCATAGCAGCATCACTGTATATGTATTTCGAAGACTGTGACATTGCCGGTTATAATATCATAAGATACGATATCCCTCTTCTTTGCAATGAATTTAAGAGAGCCGGATTGAATTTCTCGACAGACGGCAGAAGGCTCATAGACGCGCAAAATATCTTCCACAAAATGGAACCTAGGACTCTCAGTGCGGCTTATACATTCTTCTGCGGCAAAGAACTTAATAATGCTCATAATGCAGAGGCTGATGTCCTTGCTACAGTAGCTGTTCTTGACGCTGAAATGGAGCGCTATCCTAAATTACCTAGAAATATTGACGAACTTCACGAGTTTTGTAATCCGACAGATCCAAACTCCATAGACAAAACAGGCAAGTTTAAATGGAATGAAAATAACGAGGCAGTTGTAGCCTTTGGAAAGAATAAAGGGATACTGCTCAAAGACATAGCCATTCAAAATCCTAATTTTCTTTCATGGTTAATAAGGATGGATTTTCAGGATGACGCTAAGAAGATTGCTAAAGATGCATTAGCGGGAAAATTCCCAAGCAAATAACTTATTATATTTGTAACTGTCTAAGAATAATTTGCTTTTATTTAAATTCTCTTGCTTGCTTTTATTCTTCTTAAATGTATTTTTTAGGCCGTTATAAGTCCAACTAAGTTAGTTTACAGCACGATGCGGTATCGAAGTTGGAGTAACGATTAATTACTCAGGAGAAATTATGCCGAGTACGCTTTATGTAGGGAACCTTCCTTACTCAGTAGATGGGGATGTATTGAACAAGATGTTCACAGCATTCGGAACAGTCGAATCAGCCAAAGTAATAACAGATTCGCTAAGTGGAAGATCCAAAGGCTTTGGCTTTGTTGATATGGCCAACGCTGAAGATGCTCAAAAAGCAATCAAGGATTTAGATGGAACAGAAACAGACGGCAGAAAGATTGTTGTAAATCTTGCTAAGCCAAAAGAAGACAAACCACGCAGAGAAGGTGGTTTCCGCAGAGAAGGCGGCTACGCTCCTCGCAGAGAAGGCGGCTACGCTCCTCGCAGAGAAGGCGGATTCTCTTCCCGCAGAGACTAATTTTTAGTTTCGACTACTAAAAGCAGTGTAAACTTAGGTTTGCACTGCTTTTTTAATTTAAGAGTAAGCATGAACAAAGATAAAATATTATCTCTCATTTCTCTTTTGGACGATGAAAATGAGAACACAGCATCATTTGCCATAAGGGAACTATTAGCTGAAGGCAGAGAAGTCCAATCTTCTCTAGCTGAACATCAAGAAAGCAGTAACAATTTATTAAGAAAAAGAATCCATCAACTTCAGGCTATTAATTCTATTAAAAAATCACGAGATATTCTATCAAGGCGATTTTCTAATAAACATAGCAGCATCTGGAACGGCATGCTTGAGGTTCACTTAGCGTGGTTTGATAAAGATACCAAGGAAAATATAAACATCCTCTTCTGTGAACTGCTTAAAGAATTTTCACAGAAAAATACTATTACGCCGGCTACCATTGCAAACTTTATGCGTTCTATGGGGTTTGTTATGCCTATTGACGGAGACATAGACCCTGAATACTACTGTATGGGCCCGGTGTTAGAATCAAAAATTGGTTCCGATGCTCTTTTATCGACAATTGCATACAAACTGCTGATAGAATCTGGAGTCATAACAAAACTAGTACAGTATAAAAACCTGGTATGCCTATTATATCGACCTGAAATAGTCATATCTCCAAACACATGGAAATTAGAACCAGCCAATATTTCTGACTACCAAGAAATAGAACCGGGAAAACTCTTAAGACATACTATGCTTCAGCTGTTTCTCGCTTCTACATGTTCTGAAAATTATAGATATTCTTTCACTATTGGCAAATGCTTGAAAAAAGCCAAAGCTCCAAGTAAAAATAAAGTTTTATAGATCCATCCAAACCGTCTGCACTTCATTATTATTTTTGAACTTGACCGTTTCAATTTTTTGATTGTCAACAAGTATCGTAGAATTTATTTTATAATTTTCTTCAGACTTTATTGATAATGAGATCTGCCTACCCTTATTCAAAAATGAAATTCCAGCTCCACTTTTTTGTGATTGAAAAGAATCGAGACAAATCCTATTATTTTTGCAAAATAGCTTAATATCCCTAACCAATTTTGTATTCCTAAGTGTTTCTTCAATAATTACGCCCTTCACCTTCCCCTTATAGTTCTCAAGGAGCTTTATTGCATCACCCGAACTAGCGTTGTCTCCTTTTGTAATGAATACTCTTTCAATACCATTCATCCCTTCTTTCTTTAGGATATTCTCAATTTCGAAATAAGATCTTTGTGGACAATTTATGATAGTTGCTAAAGACTGAGAATTATCCAGAAGTATCGCACTACAAGCATCGCTGCCGGGAATTTTCAGAAAAACTATTCTGTCACTATAAAATTTGGGTGTTATAATTATAAAAAGAGCTATTGCAATCAAAGTCATCGATAGCAAAAAAGAAAGAACTTTCTTATTAAAGAGCATTAAAACTGCAATTAGAGTTAGATAGAAAAAAATGATGCCCATTATATTTGGCACTCTTAGATAGAAACTTAGATCTGTTTCGTAGCTTATATTCACAATTCCAAAAATAGCGTTAACCAACCCTCTAAGAATAAAACCAAGCAGATCAACAGACACTAATGAAGGAATAAATCCTAAAAATATCACCTTAATTATGCTAACAAGAAAAAGAGGAAACATTAGCGGCAAAACCAGAATATTAGAAATGGGCATTATTGGAGTAACTATTCCATTGAATAATAATTGCATTGGAATGCTGGCTAACCCAGCTATTAAAGTTGCGGAAATTCCAAGAACAACTTTTTCTAATGCTTTACCCTTTAATGAAATTGAATAGCCGACCCTCTTTTTGGGAATCCAAAAATATTTCTCCGCGAAACAATTTCTAAGTTCATAAGAAACTTTCCACCCAAGCATTAAAAAAAGGACTATTACAAATGAAAATTGGAATCCCGGATTCAGCAGTGAGTATGGATTTAAAATCAGCATTATTGCACATGTAAAAAAAAGGACATTAAAAGAGTTTGATACTCTTAAACTTCCTTTCAATAAAAAGAAAATTGACACCATTATGAAGGCCCTTACCGCAGAATGAAGATATCCTATGGCTATTATGTATATAAGCAAAATGATAGGTACAGAAAAATACCTTACTCTAATTGGGAATGGCTTTAACAAGAAGAGAAAAAGCAAAGCAAGAATTCCAATATGCGATCCGCTTATAGCTATTATGTGAATTGTGCCTGTCTCTAGAAATTTATTCCTTGTTTCGAAATCCAATCCCTGCCTGAACCCAAAAAGAATTCCAGCCAAAAACTCTTTTATTGAAACATCGCTTATCCCTTCAACACATCGTTTCAGAATTTTGTCTCTAAATTGAATAATTGGCAATGTTAAAGCCGCCCACCAGCTATTTTCCATCTCCGCTTCTTTAACTGACTTCGGGTAAAAGACATAAAGAACTCCAATACTTTTCAGATAGTCTGAGAAAGTTTTGTTTAGAACTCTCTCTGCTGGCAAAATTGTACCGCTAGCTTCATACGATTTCCCATAGGAAAACTTATAGCTGTTTTTATTCTGAAAATATAGTTTTCCCGAACAATTTTCCCAAACCCCGGTCTCTTCTTTCTTAATCTCAGACAGTGAAATAAAAATATTCTTTGGCATTTCCAGCCAACTTATATTTTCGACAGTTAAACTATTGTCGATTGTTTCAAATTTTATATGACTATATAAGCCCTTCTTGAGTGAGAAGGCTTCTTTTTCAGTCTGCATCAAAGTTAGATTGATATAAAAAGCTATTATTCCAATGAGAACCCACAAGATGTAAAGCAATGATAGTCTATATGAAAGAGCATAAACTATTATTGCCGATATGCACACTGCACTTAAGATAATCCATAAAAAGGAATGACCGATATTTAAAGGAATCAATGCAGTCAAAATTCCCAGGAGTACAAACCCGGCAGGATATGCCCTATAATATTTTAGAAAAAGAACTCTGTTCATGCGGACAAAGTGTATTGAGAAATTTGATTATTGCTTTATTGATACCTAGTTTATCTTAACACATAATAATGATTTTTAATAATTTATAAGAGCCTAGATTATGATTTACGGAATTGGAATAGACATTGTTAGCCTCAAAAGAATCAGAAGAGCAAACAGAATTCATGCAGATAAGTTCGTCTCGAGGATTTTTACTGATAAAGAAATAGAGGAAAGTAAAAAATTGACAGATCCTACCCACTATTTTGCAGGGCGTTGGGCAGCTAAAGAAGCTGTTTCCAAAGCTCTCAAGACGGGAATGGGCGCTGATTGCGGCTGGAAAGACATCGAAATCCATAATGAATCTAGCGGTTCTCCTTCCTGCAGACTTTACGGTAAAGCGCGATCAACTGCAAAAAAATTAGGCATTAAAAATATGCTTGTT
>JBAXXY010000014.1:0-33273 GCA_037127655.1 Lentisphaerota bacterium | reverse complement strand
GTTGGAAGTCAGATTCGATAAGCTTCCCGGTTAACTCCGGAAAGAAGATGCAAAGGAAATAGCATCACAGACAAAGAACAGCTGAAAAAAGTCTGAAATGGACATAATGAGGTAGCTCTGAATAAACTGATACTGAAGAGTGTCAGTTAAGAGAACGAAGAATCTTGAGATAACATCGAAGGAAGTTCAGTTTTCGGCGAATATTAAGCAACTGAGGAAGTAAAGAGCCACAGGAAAGCAATATGAGCTTAACCCCAAGTATCATGCCTAAGTTTAGATAAAACTATTCCTAAGCATTAAATCTTCACGACATCCTCTTTTTTTTGTTTTCTATGTCTCAGGATTTATCAGTGATGTCTTCGGAAAGAGTTATAAGGTATTTATTTAGGTATTCTTTCTTTCCAGGAAATATTTCTGTGGATATTTGTCGTATCTGACCGTCCGCCCTGATAATTCTGTATGTAAATATTTCATATTCAGCTGTCTGTCTCATAGTAAATGGTGTTATAATTTTTCTGTCATCAGGATGAATGCATGTATCCAGGTTAAAATTGGGAATGTTGTAGAAGTTTTCTACTCCATAGCCTGCAATTTTTTCAACAGCTTTGCTTACAAAGACATATTTTTGTTCGGTTAAATCGTAGATAGTAAGACAGTTTTGCCATTCATTGATATTGCTTTCAAGAATTTCCCTTACTTCTTCAGCTAATCTTCTTTTTGTGATGTCAACAAATGAACCGACTACACCTGCTATTTTGCCTTCTGAGTCAAAAATAGGTGTTTTGGATATAATTCCCCATTTTGTTTTTCTACTTCCAGGAATGTAACCTTCTTCATCAAGTTTACTTTTTCCTGTTGCTAGAATTTCTTTGTCCATTTCGTAATTGACTTTCGCTTCATGAATGGGGAAGAAATCAAAATCACTCTTCCCAAATACGCTGAAATTTTTATTTAACGATAAATTATTAAGAAACGCTTCATTGGCAGTTATATATCTGAGGTTTGCGTCTTTTATATAGAATATAGAAGGAAAAGAAGAGAGCATTGCTTCGATTATCAATCTTGCGTCAGAAAGTTCCTTGTTCATACCTGAAACTTTAGAAATTACTACAGACAATCTTTCCTGGTTCTTTTTGTTATCAGTGCCTAGCAATGAAACCATCGTTGAGTCAGTTCCAAATATATTGGCATTTGATTTGGGTTTATCAGGCATGAGATTAGATATTTCATCTACTGATATGTCAAGAGTTCTTGCTATCATTCTGATTTTTGCTTCTGACGGGACTCGTTTGGCGTTTTCCCATGCGCATAGAGTTAGTCTGGATATTCCCATTTTTTGTGCAAGTTCTTCAGATGTAACTTTTTTACTTTTACGGATAGTCCGTAGTTTTTCTGTATAAAAATCCATATTTACCTCACTATTTTAAGATTCTTAATAGTTGTAATTATACACATAATGTAATTTTTCTATACAAAAATTGTTATAATATAAACTATATGAATGTGAATTTTTGCCTGACCGCAATCGGGATGTATTTTTAATGCCGTGAAAGGGAAATTTAAGGTTACAGGATTGAGTTGGGGCTCTATAAATAAAGAGCCAAATCTTAGGCGAGTTTGCGGTTATAGCTGAGTGGGAGACTCGCCTAAGAATTTCTTTATCTCTACTTCTTATCAGAAGCTTCTATCTTTTATTCCAGGTAAGTTTTAAATCTTAAAAACTTAGTTTTAATATTACTAATTATTGAGAAAGATCGGCATGTCCATTATAATCGGAAAAGTCGCTAGTTACTTTATCTTAAACAAAAAACTTAATAAAGGAATGTCAGGATGAATCTCACTCACGAAGTTGAATGCATGTGTCGTGTGGCAAAGGGCCCTCATCACGGACCATCTCCAATTCCACAGGAAGGGAAATGGACTAAATCTTATGAAGTAAAGGACATATCAGGACTATCTAACGGTGTAGGCTGGTGCGCTCCTCAGCAGGGTGCCTGCAAGCTCACATTGAATGTCAAAGATGGTATAATCCATGAAGCTTTAGTAGAAACAATCGGTTGCAGCGGTATGACTCACTCAGCTGCTATGGCTGCTGAAATCCTTCAGGGAAAAACTATTCTTGAAGCTCTCAATACCGACTTGGTGTGCGATGCTATAAATGTAGCTATGAGAGAACTATTTAAACAGTTCGCTTATGGAAGAACACAAACTGCTTTTTCCGAAGGCGGACTGCCGATTGGCGCAGGACTCGAAGATTTGGGAAAAGGCCTTCGTTCTCAGATTGGTACGATGTATGCCACGAGCGCCAAGGGCGTAAGATACCTCGAAATGGCTGAAGGTTATATTCTGAGTCTTGGATTAGACGCGGGTGATGAAGTGATAGGTTACAAGTTTGTCCATCTTGGAAAGATGATGGAAATGATTCGCAAAGGCAAAGATCCTAAAGAAGCCTATGAGAAGAATGTCGGGTCTTATGGTCGTTACGCTGAAGCCGCAAAGTATATTGACCCTCGAAAAGAATAAAGAGAAAGGAGAATAAAATTATGGTTCGCTTTGAAGGATACGAAAGAAGGATAGCCAAGATAGAAATAACTCTTAAAGAGTATGGATTTGCTAGTCTTGAAGATGCCAAAAGCCTTTGCACATCAAAGGGTATAGATGTTGACACTATCGTAAGAGGTGTTCAATCAATAGCATTTGATAATGCTGTTTGGGGATATACTCTGGGCTGCGCAATCGCTATTAAGAAAGGAATCACGAAAGCAGCAGCAGCAGCAGAAGCAATCGGAATCGGACTCCAGGCTTTTTGTATTCCTGGGTCTGTCGCTGAAACCAGAAAAGTAGGAATCGGACACGGCAATCTAGGAGCTATGCTTCTTAGAGAAGAAACCAGATGTTTCTGTTTCCTTGCCGGACACGAATCATTTGCTGCCGCTGAAGGCGCGATTGGTATCGCAAGGTCTGCTAATAAAGTCAGAAAAGAGCCACTTCTGGTTATCTTGAATGGTCTTGGAAAAGATGCGGCTTTTATTATTTCGCGCATAAATGGTTTTACTTATGTTAAAACCCAATATGACTACTATACAGATACGCTTAATATCGTTGAAGAAAAGAAATACTCTTCAGGCGAAAAGTCCAAGGTAAAAGTTTACGGTACGGACGATGCTCTTGAAGGCGTTGCAATCATGAGGCATGAAAAAGTAGATGTATCAATTACAGGTAACTCTACTAACCCGACCCGTTTCCAGCACCTTGTCGCCGGAACATATAAAAAATGGGCTAATGAAAATGGCAAGAAGTATTTTTCTGTAGCTTCAGGCGGTGGTACAGGAAGAACATTGCATCCTGACAATATGGCAGCAGGTCCTGCTTCATACGGTTTGACAGACTCCATGGGAAGAATGCACGGAGATGCACAGTTTGCCGGCTCATCATCAGTTCCAGCGCATGTAGAAATGATGGGGCTTATCGGTATGGGTAATAACCCGATGGTAGGCGCTACCGTAGCATTGGCTGTAGCCGTAGAGATGAATGGTAATACAGTAGTCACCAAACACGAGGAAGGCAGTTGCGGTTCCTGTAAATGCTAAACTCTTAAATATCAGCAAATAAAAAGCCGCTCATCCGAGCGGCTTTTTTTATCTACTGAGTGATGAGTTTTAAATTAGTGAGCCTGGCAGATTACCAGAGCGGCTGTGCCGACTATGTCGTCTGCAGAGCATCCTCTTGAGAGGTCGCTCATAGGTTTGGCAAGACCTTGTAGAACTGGACCGATTGCTGCAGCTCCCGCGAGGCGCTGAGTAATTTTGTAGCAGATATTTCCTACATTCAGGTCAGGGAATATAAGGATGTTAGCATTACCACCGACAGGGCTGCCAGGAGCCTTTGATGCGGCTACTTTTGGAACAAGAGCGGCATCTGCCTGCAGTTCGCCATCAACTATGTAATCAAGTTTAAGTTCGGCTATTTTCTTTTTCGTCATTTCTGTAGCATTGCGGACTTTGTCGATAAGAGCGTGTTCGGCGCTTCCTTTAGTTGAGAAAGAAAGGAATGCGATCTTAGGAGTTGTGCCTATTAAGGCGACATGTGTTTTGGCTGTAGCAAGAGCTATATCCACGAGCGTAGCTGAATCTGGATCAGGGACTACTGCACAGTCAGAATAGAGCAATGTGCTTTCGCCACCCGGAGACGGATGAGCTAAATCCATGAGGAAGCAACTGCTTGCACTTTTAATTCCCGGAGCTGTTCCGACAATCATAAAAGCTGCTCTAAGCATATCTGCTGTAGAGGCTATACTGCCTGCTACCAGAGCATCAACTTCGCCTACTCTCAGAAGCATTGCACCGAAGAATATGCGCTGTTTGAGTGTCTCAACTGCTTTATCAAAAGTAATATCTTTTTTCTTTTCAGCGCGATAAGCCTGAAGAAGCTTCGCGTATTCATCCATCTTTGGAGATTTGAGATGGTCGTAGCATATAAATTTTCTTTCTGTAATCCCGGCTTCTTTGCAGGACTTGCTTATTTCATCTTCTGTTCCAATTACTGTAACTGATTTTGCAATGCCCTTTTCCATAATTTTATTAGCGGCTATTACTACTCTTGGGTCATTTCCTTCAGCTAGAACCAATTTCTTGTTTTTTGCTTTTGCCTTTTCGAAAATTTTCTCCATTATTGCCATGATTATGTCTCCATTTATTAGTTGTGAAGTTGAAAGTTTGTAAGGTTTCTAAAGTTATACGGTAACGACCTTGAGTTTGCCTTCTTCGAGGAGGAGTTCCACGCTTTGCGTAGCTATCATTAACTCTTCATTGGTCGGTGTGACTATTGCTTTCATCTTGCTGTCTTTAGTAGAAATAATAGCTGGCGAACCTGATGTGCAGGCCTGATTTGCTGCGCTGTCAAGAGTTGTCCCGAGAGATCCAAGAGCACTTACTACTCCGGCTCTGACAACTGCGCTATTTTCTCCTATACCGCCAGTGAATACGACTGCATCGGCTCCACCGAGAATAGCAGAATAAGCGCCGATATATTTAACTATTCTTCTGATAAATACATTTTTAGCTGTTTCGGCTTGTTTATTACCTTTCTCTCCAGCCTGAATTACATCTCTCATGTCGCCTGTGCCGATGCCTGCCAAACCGTACAAACCGCTCTTTTTATTGAGCATTGTATCTACTTCAGAAGCTTTAATTCCAAGATCGTGTTCGATTGCCAACGGAATAGCCGGATCAAGATCACCGCATCTTGTTCCCATGACTAAACCTTCAAGAGGAGTCATTCCCATTGAAGTATCAATTACTTCGCCTTTGTTGATCGCAGCCATAGAGCATCCGTTGCCTAAATGGCAGGTGATGAGTTTTAGTTCTTCAAAGGCTACTTTGAGGAACTTGGCTGTCGTTTTACCTACATAGTGGTGTGATGTGCCGTGGAAACCGTAGCGTCTGAATCCGTGTTTTTCATAGAGTTCGTAAGGTATTGCATAGAGGTAAGCTTCAGGAGCCATAGTTTGATGGAATGCAGTATCAAATATTGCCACATTTGGCACGCCAGGGAAAGCTTCTTCGCAGGCTAGGATGCCAGCGAGGTTAGCGGGATTGTGAAGAGGAGCGAGACTGGTGCAATCAATAATAACCTGCTTTATATGCTCGTCAATTATTACTGGCTTTGTGACTTTTTCGCCGCCATGAACGACTCTGTGGCCTATTGCCAGAATGTCGTGGATGTTTGCTATAACGCCGTCTTCTTTATTGAGGAGTTTTTCGCAAACCACTTTTAGCGAATCAGTGTGAGTGATGTATTTCTTGGCTAATCTTCTTTCATCGGAAAGTTCGATTTCAGTTTTTACTTTAGCCTTTCCGGTTTTGGTGTAAACAAGTGACGAAGTAGGAAGTCCAATGCACTCAACCTGACCGGAAGCCAGAACTGACTGTTTTCCTAACCAGGAGAAACTAAAGACTGTGAATTTGAGTGAAGAACTGCCCGCGTTGATGACAAGAATATTCATTGAGTCATACCTATATTTGTGTTTATAAAATGAAAATGGTAAGGTCGATTATAACTGAGGCGCAAAATTAGTCAATCCATCAAAGATCAGGTTATTTAAAAGCTTTTTTATATAACTTATGCCTGATGTGATTTAGTGAATCGTTTTCTCATGCGGCTGAACCACAAATATATGACCGGTGTGGTGTAAAGCGTGAGCATCTGGCTAAAAATTAATCCTCCGATAATTGTTACGCCCAGAGGTTTGCGAAGTTCCGAACCTATCCCAGAGCCTAAAACCAGAGGTAAAGCTCCAAGCATTGCTGCCATAGTAGTCATCATGATCGGGCGGAATCGCAGTAGGCAAGCATTATAAATTGCCTCGTCCGGAGTCTTATTGTTATTTCTTTCTTCTTCAATTGCGAAGTCCACCATCATAATGCCATTTTTCTTCACTATGCCGATGAGAAGGATTATTCCGATCAGAGCAATCACGCTCAGGTCTATTTTGAATATCAAAAGCGAAAGAATAGCACCAATCCCTGCTGAAGGAAGAGTTGACAAAATAGTAATTGGATGGATGAAACTTTCGTAGAGCATTCCAAGTACGATATACACTGCAATGAGAGCAGCAAGAATTAACATGGGTTCATTTGCAAGCGATGCCTGGAACGCCTGGGCATTGCCTTGAAAACTTCCTTGTATATTTGAGGGCAAACCAATTTTTTTGGATGCTTTTGCTATTGCATTTACTGCGTCGCCGAGAGCGGCGTTTTTGGCAAGGTTAAACGATAATGTTACCGATGGGAATTGCTCTATATGATTAACCGCAAGAGATG
Organism: Lentisphaerota bacterium; assembly: GCA_037127655.1. Taxonomy (GTDB): domain Bacteria; phylum Verrucomicrobiota; class Lentisphaeria; order Victivallales; family GWF2-38-69; genus GWF2-38-69. The sequence continues at coordinate 26,452 of JBAXXY010000014.1, read as the reverse complement.
TACTATTAACGACATAGTGAGCAAATGCGCTAAGCGGGACTTGCTCCCCTCTTGAGGAAGTGACATAAGTGTTTTTTAATATTTCGGGTCTCTGCCAGAAACGGGGAGCGACTTCAAGGATAACATAATATTGATTTAACTGAGTAAAAATAGTCGATGCTTCCTGCTGACCGAATGCGCTGTAGAGCGTGTTGTCAATAAGCTGGGCGCTTATGCCGAGGCGCGATGCTGTATTTCTGTCAATGGTTATGAAAGTTTGTAATCCTTTGTTCTGCTGGTCACTATTGAGGTCAACTATCTCAGGCAATTTATGAAGTTCGTTAACGAGAAGCGGAGCCCAATGCATAAGCTGGTCAAGGTTTTCTGACTGGAGCGAGTATTGGAACTGAGCCGCGGACATTTTCCCGCCGATCTGCAGGTCCTGCGGAGACTGAAAATAAGCTGGAGCGCCCGGAATGTGGCTGACAGCTTTGCGGAGCTGTGCTATAACATCGTCAGAATGAGCGCGCTCCTGGAGAGGTTTGAGCGCGATAAACAATCTGGCGACATTGGTCGTGGAACTTCCGCTTGAGCCGGTGAAACCCGTAACAGTAGCTATAGCAGGATTATCTTTAATAATGTTTACAATTTCAAAGAGTTTCTCTTTCATGGACTGAAATGATATATCCTGAGAAGCCTGGACATAACCATTCAGACGACCTGTGTCTTCCTGTGGGAAGAAACCTTTCGGGACTATCAAGAAAAGCACGACATTCATAAATATAGCAAGGATTGTTATGCCGAGCATCAGTTTCGGGTGTCTCAGCGCCCATGACAAACTCACGGCATAACCATTTTGTATTGCGGCAAAACCATACTTGTTCAAAAATGAAGACTTTTTTACTTCTTTCTTGGGCGTATGCTTGAGAAGTTTGGCGCACATCATAGGAGTAGCAGTCAGAGAGACCAGAAGTGATATAAGGATTGTTACTGAGAGAGTGATGGCAAATTCCCTGAAGAGTCGCCCGATTATCCCGCCCATAAGCAAAATAGGGATGAATACTGCGATAAGTGAAATGCTTATTGATACAATTGTGGCGCCGATTTCTTTTGCTCCTCTGAGCGCGGCATCCACAGGAGTCAATCCATCTTCAATGTAACGAGTTATATTCTCCATAACGACAATAGCATCATCAACTACAAAGCCAGTCGCAATGGTCAGCGCCATAATTGACAGGTTGTCTATGCTGAAATTCAGGAGGTACATCACTCCAAGCGTGCTTATGAGAGAAATCGGAATGACTATTCCTGGAATGAAAGTGGCGCGTAAGCTTCCAAGGAATACGAATACGACTATAACGACCAGAATACATGAGAAGATTATCGTCATTTTTGCATCAGATATAGATGCTTGGATAGTTACTGTGCGATTCATCACGACTGATAAATTGATTGCAGGGGAGATTGATGCTTCCAGCTGAGGAAGCATCTTAAGTGCTCCGTCAACGGTGGAGATAATATTTGCCTGCGGACTCCTGAATATGATGATCGTAACGGAAGGCTTTCCATTGACGAATCCAATATTGCGGACATTTTGGACAGAGTCATTTACCTGGGCTATGTCAGAAAGTCTGACAGGCGTACCATTTTTGTAGGATACGACAAGAGGTTTATATCCTGCGGCTTTATTGAGCTGGTCATTGGTGCCAATTCCAAATTGAAGGTTTTGGGTCTGAAACTGTCCCTTTGGCCTGTTCTGGTTATTATTGGTAATAGCATTACTTACATCATTAATGCTGATACCGTACTTGGTCATTGCATAGGGGTTGAGTTCCACTCTCACTGACGGAAGTGAACTGCCGCCTACAATTACTTGTCCTACTCCTTCAAGCTGAGAAATTTTCTGAGCAAGAATAGATGAAGCTGCGTCGTATATTTCCGGAATAGGCAGTGTATCAGAAGTTAATGACAGAATAAGCACAGGCGCTTCTGCTGGATTAACCATGCGGTATGTGGGCTTGCTCGGCAGATCGGTCGGCAGATCGCTTTGGGCGGCATTTATGGCGGCCTGAACATCTCGAGCAGCGCCATTTATGTCACGATTAAGATCAAACTGCAAAACAATCTGGGACGAACCAAGAACGCTTGTGGAAGTCATTTCCGTGACATTTGAAATGTGCGAGAACTGCTTTTCGAGCGGAGCGGCCACCGAACTTGCCATAGTTTCAGGACTTGCTCCAGGCAATGAGGCAGAGACTTGAATGGTCGGATAATCTATCTGGGGAAGTGGTGAAACCGGAATAAGATTCATAGTAGCAAGACCGAAGAGTACGAATGCTACCATCAGAAGTGTTGTTGCTACCGGCCGCTTAATAAAAGGAGCTGAAATATTCATTGGCTATTTCTCAGATGGTGAGCTTGTTCCATTAATTTTTTTGCTTAAACGGCAGAACCACAGATAAATAACAGGCGTCGTATAAAGTGTTAGAACCTGACTGAATATCAGTCCGCCTATAATGGTTGCTCCAAGGGGGCGGCGAAGTTCCGAACCTATTCCGCTGCTTAGGAAAAGCGGTAAAGCGCCCAACATGGCCGCCATTGTGGTCATAAGAATCGGCCTGAATCTCAGAAGACAGGCGTGATAAATGGCTTCATGTGAACTCTTGCCTTTGGTTCGTTCTTCCTCAAGAGCAAAGTCCACCATCATGATACCGTTCTTCTGCACTATACCGATGAGCAGAATGATGCCGATGAGTGCGATGATACTCAGGTTCATCTTGCACAATAGCAAAGCCATAATCGCTCCGACTCCCGCTGAAGGCAGAGTCGAGAGAATAGTTATAGGGTGAATGAAGCTTTCATAGAGTATCCCAAGCACAATATATACGGCAATAAGAGCCGCCAAAATTAGAATCGGCTCATTTGCAAGGGATGCTTCGAAAGCCTGCGCTGTGCCCTGGAAGCTTCCGTGAATACTTGCAGGCATACCAAGTTCATCGGCTGTCTTATTTATCTCTTTTACGGCATCGCCGAGCGATGCATTTTGAGCAAGATTAAAAGATATTGTAACAGCCGGAAACTGCCCAAGATGGCTGATGACCAGCGGAGTATTGGTTACTTTTGTGTTTGTAATTACGCTCAAAGGAACTTGTCCGCCGCTTCCTGATGTCAGGTAAATATCTTTCAGATCTCCTGGTCGTTGTTGAAATTCAGGTTTTACTTCCAGAATGACATGGTACTGATTTAATTGTGTAAAAATAGTTGATATTTGTCTCTGCCCGAAAGCGCTGTAGAGAGTATCGTCTATAGACTCAGTGGAAATTCCAAGCCGCGAGGCTGTGTCACGGTCGATAGTTACTTGAGCTTTCATTCCGTTATTCTGCATATCGCTATTAACATCTCTGAGTTCAGGTATTTTTTTAAGCGCTGCGACAAATTTTGGTGCCCAGATGTTTAGCTCATCGGGGTTGGGATCATCGAGAGTGTATTGATATTGAGTCCTGCTTACAGTGTCGTCAACAGTAATGTCCTGAACTGGCTGCATGTACAGTGTGATCCCTTTGATTTTAGCAAGTTCTGGTTCTAGGCGGTGTATGACTTCGGTCGCATCAAGCTTTCGCACATCAATAGGTTTGAGGTTTATCATTATGCGTCCACTATTGAGAGTGGTATTTGTGCCGTCTATTCCTATAAATGAGGAGAGGCTTTCTACTGCAGGATCCTTGAGGATAATTTTCGAAAGCTGCTGCTGGTGTTTTGCCATCTCCGGGAAAGAGATTTCCTGCGCCGCTTCGGACATGCCAAGTAATAGTCCGGTATCCTGAACAGGGAAGAAACCTTTTGGCGCAATGTAGAAGAGTACTATTGTCAGAAGAAGTGTGCAGATGGCTACGATAATGGTGAGTTTTTGATGCTTTAAGACCCATCTGAGAGTAATGCCGTAGAAATATATGACAGAATCTATGCCCTTTTGGGTGATGTGATAAAATTTGCCCCGTTCACTCTCGGGTTTAAATTTAAGAAGTCTGGCGCTCATCATCGGAGTAATCGTAAGCGAGACCACGGCTGATATCATGATAGTTGCGGCCAGAGTAATGGCGAACTCTCTGAAAAGGCGACCGACAAGGTCTCCCATAAAAAGGAGAGGAATTAAGACGGCGATTAGGGAGATGCTCAACGATAATATCGTAAAGGCCATCTGCCCTGAGCCCTCCAGCGCCGCATCCATAGGGCTTTTCCCTTCTTCGATATATCTTGCGATATTTTCTACCATTACAATCGCGTCATCAACCACGAATCCAGTAGCGATAATCAGTGACATTAGCGACAAATTATTAAGGCTGAAGCCCAGAATGTACATAACTCCAAGCGTGCCGACGAGCGATAGGGGGATTGCTACGCTCGGGATAATTGTTGCCGCCATTGTTCTAAGGAAGATAAAGATAACTGCTATGACAAGAGCAATGGAAAGGAGGAGTTCAAACTGTACATCGCTGACTGATGCTCTAATTGTTACTGTCCTATCTGTCAATATCTTAACTTCAATTGATGATGGTAGAGAGCTTGTCAGCTGAGGAAGCATTTCTTTGATTCTATTGACTACGGCGATGACATTATAACCAGGCTGGCGCTGAATATTGACAATTACAGCCGGCGTCTCATTCATCCATGCGGCCTGATTGATATCTTCAGGCGCGCTGACTACATCGGCAATATCTGATATTCTGACCGGCGCACCCTTGGAATAAGCGATAATGAGCGATTTGTACTCTTCCGGCGTAAATAACTGGTCATTCGTGCCTATGACTGAAGACTGCTTGGGGCCGTCAAAACTTCCTTTTGCCTGATTTATATTTGCAGCTTCAATGGAGGAACGAAGCGATTCAAGGGTCAAACCGTAAGCCGCCAGAGCCAGAGGGTTTGCTTGAATCCTCACTGATGGTATTTGTCCGCCGCTTATGCTCACAAGACCGACACCTGAGAGCTGAGAAATTTTCTGGGCTAGCCTTGTATCAGCGAGGTCTTCAACCTGTGTAAGCGGGATAGTTTTGGAAGATATTGCTAAAGTCAGAATCGGAGGGTCTGCAGGATTGACTTTGCTGTAAACAGGCGGGTTGGGCAGATCATTAGGAAGAAATGACGAGGCTGCATTTATAGCTTCCTGAACTTCCTGTTCTCCTACATCTATATTCAAGTCCAGGTCGAACTGGAGGACTATCACAGAGCATCCATAGGAACTCGTGGATCTCATCTGTTTGAGCCCTGCCATCTGCCCGAACTGCACCTCAAGCGGCGCGGTAATGCCTGTGGCAACTACATCGGGGCTTGCTCCAGGGTAGAAAGTCAGTACCTGTATTGTAGGATAATCCACCTCTGGCAAGGCTGAAACAGGCAACTGAAAATATGCAACCGCTCCAGCAAGCATAATAGCTATGCCAAGAAGTGTAGTTGCTACAGGGCGGAGGATGAATATTTTTGATAAGTTTACTTTGCCGGCCATTTTCGTATTACTCTTTGGCTGGAATTTCTAAGTGTTTGGGCTGTATTACTTCGACTTTGCTTCCTTCTCTAAGTCTTTCGATCCCATCGGTAACTACCTGATCGCCTGCAGATAGTCCTTTGATTATTGACATTGAATCGCCTTCGGCGTGACCGTGTTCGACAAGCTTAGCTGATACTGTCTGATCGGGATTGACGACATAAACAAAATCTCCCTGTGGGCCATGCTGTAATGCCGCTACTGGTATGATGAGAACATTCTTCTCAATATCGAGGAGCAGATGAGCATTAACAAACTGATTGGGGTAGAGCTCTTTATTATCATTGGCAAATGTGGCTTTGAGCTGAATTGTTCCTGTGGTGGAGCTTATTTGATTGTCAATGGAGGTCAGAGTACCGCTGGTAATTTTAGCTGTGTCATTCCTATTGAATGCATCAACACTGAGAGTTTCTTTCTTATCAAACTTTGCAAGCACTGATGGCAAATTATCCTCTGGCAGAGAAAATACGACATAAATAGGTTTTAACTGGTTGATTGAAGTGATTCCCTGCGAAGCGTCAACAGCGACAATATTTCCCGGGTCAATATTTAGAAAACCGGCTATCCCGCTTATTGGAGCTGTGATTTTGGAGTAGGTCAACTGTAACTGAGCATTATCGAGAACTCCCTGATCATATTCTACTTGTCCTGCAGCCTGATAAAATGCGGCTTCTTTCTGGAAGTAATCAAGCTGGTCTATGGCATTTTGTTTTACCATTGTTTTGTAACTTTCGTATTGAACTTTGGCGTTATCCTGAGAGGCTTTATCCTTGATTAACTGCCCTTGAGCCTGCTTTATCGTTGCTTCAAAAGGGCGGGGATCTATCTCTGCGAGAAGGTCTCCTTTATTAACAACCTGTCCTTCCTTAAAATGGACAGACATCAACTGCCCTTCGACCTGGCTTTTGAGTACGACGCTATTGATTGGAACAACCGAACCTAGCCCATTGAGGTAAACTTTGATGTCTCCTATTTTTGCCGCTGTCGCATAGACAGGGACTGCAGGTGGCGCAGGTTGATTCTTCTTTTCAGCTGTTTCAATTTTTCTTCCAAAGAATATCAGAATAATCAATAAACATATAAGTATAAGCCAAATCAACCATTTTTTTTTCTTTGGAGTAGGTTTAACTTCCTGCGTTATAATATCCTCATTCATATTATTTATCCTTACTTATCTAATTTTGTATTATTTGAAAATGAATGCGCTACTTCTGGATAAAGCTTGACTAAACAATCCGGGCAGAGTCCGTGGCTGAACTTGGTGTCCGTGTGCTTTTGAATGTATGTTTCGACCTGATTCCAATAGCCCTTATCGTCTCTGATTTTTTTGCACCCTGAACAAATAGGCAATAATTCATTTAGTGTCTTTATACTAGCTAATGCTGTTTCGAGTCTTTTCTTCTCTGCTTCAAGTTCTTTTGTCCTTGACTTGACCAGCTCCTGAAGATGATACCGATAGTCATTTAATTCAATTTCGGCTTTTTTGCGGGCTGTAATATCTCTTACAATGCCCATAAGGAGAGGGAAGTTCTCTTTCTTTTTGCCTCGGATCCAAATCCAGCGAAGATCTCCGTTGATTTTAGTGATTCTGCAGGCAATGTCAATGTCTTTAGATAAAGATAGCGCATCTTCAAAATGTTCTTTTACCTCTGCTCTGTCTTCATCAACTATATGCTTTAGGAAAGTCTCGAAAGTCCATTCCATAAATACTGCATCGTAACCGAATATCTGGTCATGGCGCAAAGAGCGGTTTGAGATGCCGATTTTAAAGTCGTAGGACCAAAAACCAAACGAACCTACTTCAAGAATTTCTTCCATGTCGTTTTTCATATCTTCAAGAGATTTTTCTATGCCTTGAAGGTCTTTGATGCGTTGCTGTGATTTAGATAAATCATGAACCGTTTCCTTGATTTTTCTGGTAAGCAATTTTGTATGTGAAAGAGCTATAAAAATAGTACCTATGGACAATAATATGAATTCAAAAAATAAGCATTTTATTATGATTTTGGAGAATGGAATTAATAGCTCATTTAGATCAATCTTGGCTATAAGCAATAAATCCGTACCCACTATCGGGACATAAGTAGAAAGAACTGTTTTGTCTAAAAAGTCTTTGCCGATTAAGATAGGGGATTCTCCGAATATTAAAGTCCTGAGAAATCCATCTGAGTACAAATCATCAAGCGTAGAAGATTGAACAGAGCTGATGCCACCGGAAGTAGCGCTCCAGATGAATTTAAACTTATCGCCATCGTGTTTACTTAATAGCGTATCGCCAGTTTCAGCAAAAACCAAAAAAGTTTTATTTTGGTTTAATACTTTGATGATAGGTAAAAGTTCTTTCTGCGAATTGATATTATTTTTGTGCAGCAAGTTGGATACAAATTCAGATTCGGTGTTGGCTATGGATTGAAGTATCGCATATTCATTGGTAATATCCTGGCGAAATATCGCTAGCATAAACGCAGCAGAGACCAAAGTTACAATAAAAACCATTATTATAACTGATGCAAAGAGCGTTTTTTTATTTCTTGTGTAAGCCATATGTTTATCTTTCCTGTTTGTAATTATAGCAAGACTTTAAGAGATGTATCAACATTGCCCAACGGGGCGCTGACCTGGACTCCGGCAATAAAACTTCGTATAGTGTCAATGGATTCTCTGGCCATGTTGATTCCTTCAGCTCTTTGGTCTTCTTTTGATGAGTATTTAGCCATCCGTTTCATTACAGAATCGGGAACTACCACGCCCGGAACCTCGTTCTTCATAAATTCAGCATTTCTATAGCTCGCCAGAGGCCATATTCCGGCAATGACTGGAATTTTGTATTTTTCAATTTTCCTATAGAATGAAATAAGCGCTGAAGTATCGAAAACAGGTTGAGTGATAATGAATTCAGCTCCAGCCTCAATTTTCTCAATCGTTCGTCTTAATTCCCGTTCCATATCAATGGCATTTGGGTCGGCTCCTACACCTATGAGGGCTTCTGTTTTATTGCCGATGGAGTTTCCTCCGATGTCCACGCCTCTATTTAGGTTGGATTGAATTTTTGCCATGCCTATTGAGTCTGCGTCGAAGACTGCCGACGCATGCGGATAATTGCCTAATTTTGGTGGATCGCCTGTAACAAACAAGAGATTTCTCAAGCCTGCCGCGGCGCATCCGAGAAGGTCCGACTGCATTCCGATCAAATTCCTGTCTCTGCAGCAAAAGTGCAGTACAGTTTCGATCCCTGCTTCTCTTTGAATCATCAGCGAAGTGATGATCGGAGACATTCTCGAACTTGCCCTCGGCCCATCTGGAATATTTATGGCATCTACTCCTGCATTCTTGCAGAGTATGGCTTTGGCAATCACATCAGATAGGGCATAACCTTTTGGAGGGACGAGTTCAATAGTTTTTATCCATTCTTTTTTAACAAGTTTTGCGCCTAGTTTTGACTTTGTTTCGGTTGGGACAGGAGTTTGCAGTAAATCTTCCGATATAGTCAGACTGACAGTTTTTGAAAAAGCATTTTTGGATGTGGGTTTAACGCTTCTTGCCAGATCCTTAATATGTTCAGGAGTGGTTCCACAGCAACCGCCTACACCTCTAACACCAAGACTAACATACTTCATTGCGTAAGTGGTAAAATATTCGGGGCTTGTCATGTAGATAGTTCGATTGTCAACGCTTCTGGGTGTTCCTGCATTTGGTTGAGCAATTATTGGATATGTACAAACTTTAAGTATCTTTTCTACGACCGAAAGCAGAGCTTCAGGACCAAGTCCGCAGTTAACTCCGATAGCCGTAGGTTTGTTCTCAATTTTGCTTAAAGGAGCAAGCAGCATTTTTAGAGATTCACCCTTGGATGATTCTCCTTCTCTTGAGACGGTCAAACTCAGCGCGTAAGGAATATCTCGAACTTTGTCCATAGCTTTGATTGAGCGCTCTAAGTCCTTCAGAGAGGGAAGAGTCTCAAATATAATAAAATCTGCCCCGCCGTCTTTAAGCGCGCTGACTTGTTCGGCAAGCATATCTATTATGTCAGATTCTTTAATTCCGCTATTATATGGAATCTCGCCGATTGGGCCGGCAGAACCGGCAACTAAAGTATTTTCTCCGCCGCTTTCTCTGGCAAGTTTTACCCCGGCTTTGTTTATTTCCTCAACCTTGTTTCCAAAACCAAATTTGGCGAGCTTGTTCCTGTTTGCGCCAAATGTATTAGTCGTAATAACTTCCGCTCCGGCTTTGGAATATTCCTGATGTATGTCGGATATGATTTTGGGCGCACTCAGGCACAGTTCCTCGAAACATGTATTAATGAAGAAGTGCCGCTTATAAATCTCAGTGCCCATTCCTCCATCGAATATAAGAACAGATTCCTGTAATCTCTTTTCCAGTATATTTTCCATAGATTTTAAAACGACCTGTTATTTAGTTTTTAATCTTCAGATAGAAGATCTGCACAATTAAATGATATTCTAGCCTTATTTTTCAAATTAATAACAAGGCAGGATAACTTTTCTTTCTCTTAGACTATTGGAGGCAATATTTGCTGTTTAATATGGTTTGATTGTTAAAAGGATAAGCCCGAGAGTTTCACTGAGTTCCAGCGAGGCGCCCAGGATGTCTCCGGATATGCCGCCAAGTTTCGCTTTTACTCTATAATTCAGGTAAAAGACGACAACAATAAGAATTGCTGTGATGATTGCGATCTTCAAACTCATAAAAATGCATGGCGCAGTATATAGGAAAGCTATAAATAATGTCAACCATGAGATTCTGCCGATTATTTCTCTGCCCATCCCTTTATCAAATTTATAGAAGCGTCCGATTTTTATAAGGACAATCATTATAAATCTTGCTATGACGATCATGCAGAAAATTCCCAGATATTCCTTTTCTCTTACAAGGATGAAAAGAGCGCTGATTTTAGCGCTCAAAAGCAGAATCAAACCGATAGTCGCAAAAGCGCCAAGCCTTGAATCATGCAAAATTTCTATCCTTCTTTCAGGCGAAGTCGAACACATTAACGCATCGCAACTGTCCGCAAAACCGTCCAAATGAAGGCCACCTGTGAGAAGGAAGAGAAAAGTCGCTATGCCTATGGCCTCTATTATGTCGTGAATATAAAATATTTCCGAAAGGGCATAGAACGGCACGACGCAGAAAACAGCAAGAATGTAACCACAAAGAGGGAAGAAGTAAACGCTTCTAAACCAGGTTTTTTCATCTGGAATCTCTTTGAATCCTGACGGTATTGTTGTAAGTAAAGACAGGGCAAATCTAAAACTCTTCATTTGATCACCATAGGGATGCCGGAGACCATGAAGATGACCTTGTCGGAAACTTTTGCTATTTTCTGATTGATCCATCCAAGCAGGTCGCGGAAATCCCTTCCATCTTTGCTTTCAGGTACAATGCCTAAACCGACTTCGTTAGTGACCATTACTATCGGAACAACTGCGCTTTTCAGCGCGTCTATAAGATTTAGAGTGTGAGCATCAATATCTTTGGACTGATACATCAGATTGCATGTCCACATGGTAAGGCAGTCTATTATGACTATATCTGCGCCATTGCTGACTGCGGTTTCAATTGCTTTTTTGAGGTCGTAGCGTTCTTCAATAGTCGTCCAACTGTTATTCCTCTCTTCTTTGTGTTTTACGATTCGATCTGCCATCTCATTGTCATCGGCCCACCCGGTAGCAATGTAATAAGGTTTTTTTGATGATGCGGCAAGTTGGAGAGCATAAGAGCTTTTGCCGCTGCGAACTCCGCCTGTAAGCAGATATATGCTATTAGTTTTCATAGGTTTATTCCTTGTAGAGTAGGTTGTGAATGAGTTGGATAGTAGTAATCATCCGGGGACCGAAGACATTAACCAGATTTAGGTCAAAGTCAGTATAGACGCGATTGTTCTTGACTGCTGACATTGAACTCCATCCTATGCCTGATTTCATGTCTTTTACAGACTTTGGTGAGAGTCCTGGAGCAATAATGACATCAGGATCTGCAATCATGACGCTCTCCTTTGAAATTTCAAAGTAACTGCGATTTACATTCGCAGTGATGTTTCTGCCTCCAGCTAGTACGATGAATTCATTAAGGAATGCCTTATTGCCGATAGTAATAAGCGGATTATTCCAGATTTCCCAGAAGACTTTCGGCCTATTTGAAAGGGGTATAGATGTATTATTCTCTTTAAATTCAGATAAAGCCGATTTTACTCTTCCCGTCTCTTTTTCAGCTTCTTTCTCCTTGCCGAGTAATTTTCCTAATATTTCAACAGCTGCATAGTAGTCCTTAAAACTCTCAGACTCGAGCAAATAGAATTTTATCCCAAGGTTCTCAATAATTCTTGCATCTGATGGATTTCGCAGGGCCGATGCGACTACGATGTTTGCCTTGAGCAAAATTATCTTTTCAAGGTTCGGAGCGCCCATGTCTCCAGCTATCGGGATAGATTTGGCATCTTCAATATAATTGCATGCTGATGAGCGGCCGACAAGCGATGACTGACCGCCTAAAACGATTATGATTTCAGTTAGATTGGGGGAAAGAGAAACTATCCTTGGCGGAGTCTGGGCAACAGCATTGGAAGTAAAACAGAGTAGGAAAGTAAAAAATAGAATGCAAATCAAAGTAAGTGGAGGGACATGCTTCATCATGTCCGTTAAGAGCGGTTTCGACGGAGCAAAACCCTCCATTTGTCTGATATGGTTATTTGTCCACATTGATTTTACCGGCTTCAATTCTTGCCCATTGGTCGGCAGAGAGGATTTGTTCAAGCGTAGGATGCTTAATAACTTTGTGGGAATACATAGCGTTCTGGATGATTTTCCAGATGTCTGGCAATGCGATTTGGCCATCTTTGAATTTATCGAAAGCCACTTCATTGGCTGCGTTCATGACTGCAGGCATAGTTCCGGCGGCTCTTATTGCATCAAATGCGATGTCAATGCTTGGATATTTAGTTCTGTCAGGTTCTTCAAAAGTCAATGTCCCGATTTTAGATAGTGATATAGTTGGCAATTTTCCTGCCTTTTCGGGATAGGTCAGGGCATGCTGAATTGGTGACTTCATGTCAGTGATTCCCATCTGTGCGAGGATGGTTCCGTCATTGAATTCCACCATCGAATGGACGATGGACTGAGGATGGATTACCACATCTATCTTCTCAGGCGGCATATCAAATAAGTGATGAGCTTCAATGATTTCCAATGCCTTGTTCATAAGTGTTGCAGAGTCAAGTGTTACTTTTGGCCCCATGTTCCATGTCGGATGAGCCATGGCATCCTTGAATGTCGCCTTGAACATCTCTTCTTTACTATGATTACGGAATGCTCCGCCGCTTGCAGTCAGTATAATTTTGGATATATCAGAAGGTTTTTTGCCGTCCAGACATTGAAAGATGGCGCTGTGTTCGCTGTCCACTGGAAGCATTTTTACCCCATGTTTTTTGACTTCTGCCATGACGATGTCTCCTGCCATGACGAGCACTTCTTTGCTGGCAAGAGCGATGTCTTTTTTTGCTCTGATTGCTTCAAGAACAGGCATTAGCCCTGCAGTTCCTACGACCGAACACAGGACAATATCCACTTCAGCCAATGTTGAAATCTCTATCATGCCATTGATGCCGCAAAGAATTTTAACAGATGAAGGAATAAGCCTTTTGAGTTTATCTGCCGAAGATTCGCTGCAGACTGCATATTTACAGCCGAATCTCTTGATCTGATCAGCCATGATCTCGACATTATTATTTGCCGCGACAGCAACCAGACGAAGTTTGTCGGGATGATTTTCGATTACTTTAATAGCATTCGTTCCGATAGAGCCGGTCGAACCAAGTATAACAACATTTTTCATAATTAATGAATTTAGTTTCTATTTTTCTATAATGATAGTCACAGGGCCGGAATTTGTCAGGCTTACTTCCATCATTGCTCCGAAAATACCCGTTTCGACTATTATCCCAGTTTCACGGACTTTTCTGATGAAATATTCGTAAAGTGGAATGGCTTTTTCAGGTCTGGCGGCTTGGGTAAAACTCGGTCGTCTGCCTTTTAAAGCATCCCCGTAAAGCGTAAACTGCGAAATAACCAGGACTGAACCTTCGATGTCTTTTAGGCCTAGATTCATCTTGCCATCGTTATCCTCGAAGACCCTTAGGTTTAAGACTTTATCTGACATAAAATCGGCTTCTTTCTCTGTGTCGTTATGGGTTATTCCAAGGAGAACCATAAAGCCTTTGCCAATTTCGCCTGTGATATTACCATCAACTTTGACTGAAGCCTGAGAGACTCTTTGTATTACAATTCTCATTTTTTATCAATTATGACTGAGTTTAGAGGAATTATTGAAACTAACCATACGATATGTTATAAATAGTATTAAGTGCTTTTCAAATTTTGTTCACCTAAATATTGGGAGGGAATCAATGGGAAAATTTAATTCCTGCGTAACTGCAGATACTCTTACTTTTTTTTTCGAAGGAGAGTTGGACACTCTTTTCTGTATGGAAATAGAGGAAAAAGTCTTAACTCAGATCAAAATCCACAAAGGAAAAGTCGTCTTGGATTTAAAAGGCGTGGAATATATCGCATCGTCATTTATAAGACTTTGCGGTTCTGCGGCATCACTAGTCGGAGCAAACAATATGACTGTGAGCAATATGAATAAAGAAATCAAGAAAAATCTCACAAAGATAGGTTTGGCCTCAGTTCTGAATATTAAATAATGAAAATCAGAACCAAATTCACTCTCATTATTGTTGTTGTAACCATCATTCTTGCTTTTGCTTTAAGCATTGCCAATTTGGTTTTTGACTTTGCTCAGCAGTCAAACTATTTGAAGTTTGCAAATGAGCATATAAACAGTTTCACAAAGTGGAATAATGAACAAGCTCAGAAGAATCTGGGGCCTTTCGCCGAAAACTATATTCAGCTTCTTGCTAAAGACCTTGGTTATATCGTAAGAAGAGACTTTCTGGATAACAACAATGATTACACTTATCTCAAAGGTAACAAAAAACTCAGAAAGATTCTTCTTGATTCTACATATTTAAATGGCCTGCAGGTTGGCTATGCTGCGCTTGTTGAAAGAGATGATAGCATAATACTTAGCAGCGATTTAAGTGATGAAGGAATTGATGTTCGCAGTTGGATTTTGCGAAGCGAAATTACGATTAGTGAAAATCTATATGCTATAAATAATGCTGAATCGTTCAACTTCTATTTTCAGTATTTCCCAGATGATACGCCCGGAGTGCCGGATAATGAATATGCTTCTGCCTTTAAGATTCCCGACACTGAACTTGTCCTTATATATAGTCTTTCCCTGGATGATTATATGCAGCCTATTAACGACGAACTTTCCAAAAAGAGAGGATTGGAAGCCAGAAGGATTTTGGATAAGATTAATTTAGCCTTTGAAGAGGATAGAATATACAGCCTGATTTTTTCATTGGTGTCTTTAATTATTATTTATTTGTTTTCCATACCGTTGATTATGTGGTTTTCCAAATCTATTACAGAACCCATAAGAAAACTCAGAGACGAAGTTTTAAAGTTGGGTAGAGGACAGTTCAATATCAGCTTGAAAGTGCAGGGATCTGACGAAATCAGAGATTTGCTGGGATCGATGAATTATCTTGGAAGCGAACTTTCTCAATATACTGAGAATTTAAAAACCGAAATAATGCAGAGACAGCGCATTGAAACAGAGATAGATATCGCCCACAGAATACAGGAGACTACACTGCCAAAAATCGGGTCAGACTTTGTATTTAATGGTTTTGAGCTTGGAGTTAAGCTTCTGCCTGCAGACAAAGTAGCAGGCGACTTCTATGAATTTTTCTATTGCGGAGATAAACTTGCTCTCGCTGTCGCCGATGTTTCAGGAAAAGGGATATCAGCAGCATTTTTTATGTCCATATCCAAGGCTATTATGCATAACTCCCTTTTACAATATAACGAGCCTGATGTTGCGCTTACAGAAGTTAATAGACTGCTAAGTATGCGCAACGATACTAACATGTTCGCCACAGTATTTGTCGGGTTTTTCGATCCCGATAGTTCAACCTTTACTTTTTCCAATGCCGGGCATGAAAATGTATTGCTTGTAAAGGCTGACGGTTCGATTACCGAGATTGGACAGCATGAAAGACCGCCTGTGGGTTTCTTCTCGGATAGTACATACCGCTCAGAGATAGTTAAACTTGAAAAGAACGATGTGATGATTTTCTATACTGACGGCATAACTGAGGCGCGTTCGCCTGCCAAGGAATTCTTCGGTTTGGATAATCTTAAAAAATTAATAGAGAGCAATATATCGCTAAACCCTCAGGATTTGTGCGATTTTATTGTTGACAAAGTTAATGATTTTGAGGATGGCAGGCTTTACGATGATGTTACAATTATGATTTTTAAAAAAGTTTAATGGGAGTGGAGAAACACAATGGATAAAACTTTATTGCTTGATTATCTCAAGCTTTACGGAAGCCACACAATTGCATTCTCAGCTGCTTTAGATGACAAGATGAAACCTTTTTATCTGCCGGATAAGGGGTTTATCCTTTACGGGACTTATAAAAACATCAGGTTTATGCTTGGAGATCCTCTCTGCTCCAAAGAGAATATGGCGGAGGTAGTAAAGGCTTTTATCGCCGATACAAACGCGGCTTCTAATATTCTAATAGGTATGCAATGCGGGTTTGAAGCGGCCAGTGTATTTGCCAAGAATGGATTCAGTGTAAACTCCATGGGCGTCGAAACAATACTATTCCTTGATACTTTTGATACGAAAGGTAAAGCTATGACCAAGGTCAGGCGCTGGATTAATTCTGGGACAAATGCCGGTCTTGAGGTAAAGGAAGAGAACTTATTAGATCCCAAGATTAAAACTGAAGTGGAGCGAATATCAGCTCAATGGCTTGAAGGGAAAGCCACGACTAGCGAGCTTAATTTGTTAACCAGACCCCTTTCGTTTGAAGAGCAACCTGGACTCAGATTCTTTTGCGGCTATCTTGCTGGAAAAATAATTGCTTACAATACTTTTGAGCCAATGTACAAAGACAGCAAGGTTATCGGCTATTATGCTAATATCTGTAGAGTTCAGGATGATGCTCCGAATGGCGCGCTTGATTTAATTATGCAAAAAGCCAGAGAAAAATTCAAAACTGAAGGCGTTAAGTATTTTTCGCTCGGTCTTTCCCCTATGGCTGATATTAAAGACGAACACAAACTCCATAACCCAATTGTAAGCTTTATGCTCGAATCAAGCTACAGGTACGGAAGCAGTTTGTACTCATTCCAAGGCTTGGATTTCCACAAGAAAGCCTATCACGATGAAATAAATAGCATCAGACAGCCATCATATTTGGTTATAAAAGGATCCTTGCCTGTTAATCAGATCATAAATTCCTTGAGTTACCTTGGAATTCTTCCTAACCAGGGATTTGTTTCGAACCTTTCATACCTTGCCGAAACTATGATTAAAGGTTTCTACGATCAGAACAAGACAAAATTCCAGACCACAGAACAGGATATCAAAGGCGCTGTTTCCGGATTGCTTGGTGGGTTGAGCAATAAGGAAATATCACAGAATTTCAATTGCAGTGGAGCACTTGTTGAAAATCTCGCAAATGCCTTTACTTCAATGTGGAAGCAGAAACTCCCAGAGTTCCAGGAAAAGCTTTACATTCAAAGAGATCTCGATGAAGTTTCGAGAGATATTTTTGCCAGAGTCGAGAATATCGTGGACAGGGATAAAGATGTGCTCTTTTTATATAACATCGGGATACACCCGGTAGAAAAAGGCTATTATGTCATGATGACCGTCGAAGTCGAAGGCAAACTTACTATTAACAAAGCTAACTTTATCGTAGCCAGGCTCAAAGATTCGATAAAAAAGAATATTTCCAGCGTAGTTGGCGTATTTGTAGAAACTGCGCCTGTAGGGCAGTACGCCTATAAAATAGGACTCAAAGATGACGGACAGAAAAATTTCATTGTCTAATCTAAATTACTTCCGATGGAAAGAAGAGCAGAAGAAAAGAGTTGTCAACCAATCAAATATAGCTTTGACTTACAAGGGGGCAGTTGAGTATTCGCTCCAAGGTAAAAAAGGTCCGGTAATCGCCGCTATCCATGGCGAACCTGGAAATATCTTTCAGTGTGAATACATATTTGCAGGTCTCAGAAGTCCTAATTTCAGGTATCTTGCCTGGTCAAGACCAGGTTATCTTGGCACGCCTCTGGAGTCGGGAAAAACCATAAAAGAACAATCCGAATTATTTCTTGCACTACTGGATTTTTTAGGGATAAATAAAGTTGCCATTATTGGTTTTTCATTTGGCGGAGTCCTAGCGATGGATTTTGCTATTCGTTACCCCGAAAGGGCATGCGCAATTATTTTAGATGCTTCCGTCGCTAAAAGAATCCCCTACGGAAGAAGTTTTTATAGATATATGGTCAATTTTTTCGCTTTCTCAGATATAGGCAATTGGATCTCGTCTCTAGTTAGCTCTATTTCAAAAAAACTATCTATCAGGAGCCTCATTAAATGCTATTCTAATTTAGACGGAAACGAGATTAAAGAACTTCTCGATGATATAGCAAATGACGAGGATATGTCACAGATTGTATGCAATAGCCTCATACGCTCAATGACGCCATTCAGTCTTAATAAGAGAGGTTTCAGAAACGATGCCAGAAACTACCACCACCTCGATACTCTGGCTTTTAATAAAATATCAGCGCCTGTACTTATTATTCATGGTGATAGAGATGGCGAAGTTCCCTTTGAACATGGAGTTTATCTTTCGAAAACAATCGCAAACGCCGAATTCCTTCACTTGAAGGGATCGATGCACTTCACGCTTCTCTCCAATGAGGATGAAGTAACCAAGAAAAAATTCTCCTTCCTAAATAGGTATGTTCTTAAAAAAGAAGAGCTTATTAAGGGTAAATCAATCGCTAAAAATGTTCTTGGAGAAACTGAAAAGGCTATTTTTGCAAAGGCTGAAAGGATAGCAGATTCAAATGATAATGTCCTTTTGGTTGACGCCATTGAGATCTATCCATTAGGTAATAGCTATCACATTGCTATTACTATAGAAGTAAGCTCAAGACTGAATTTTATAAAACTCAAACCCATCACTGATGATTTGAAATCTAAAATTAAAGATGCCATTCCAAGTGTGTCAGAAGTTTTTATCCAAACCATGCCGAGCGGGTTCTTTGCTTCAACTATAAGCCAGCAAAGGAATAGGGGATTAGCGAAGGATAAATAAAAAAAGCCCCCAATCGAAGGGGCTTTAAAGTTGTGACTATATTTAGGGTCTCATCACATTGGAGCGCTGCAGAAGATACTTGGGCTGAAGTTTCTGATTTCTGTAATCATATTAACTACTTCTCTGCCTACAAGGTCTATCTTGGCGAGGCTCTGAATGCGTTTTTCAGCGCGTTTTAGCTCTTTTGGAGAGAGAATTGTTTCAAATAGATTGGATGCCTGAATCAAGCTTACCAGGACTGCTTCACGAGGTTCCGGCAATACGGATTCAGTTAGGACGAGATGCTTTATTCTTTCTTCTACGCTCTTTATTTCTTTGTCATTGATAATCGGATATCTTCTGGTATGGAAAACCCAGAAAATCTTTTCATCTATTTTCTTAAGAATGCCTTTCTTAATGAGTTGGTCTAGAACCATATCTTCTGTGGAGCTTGCATTGCTTAAAAGTATCTTGAGCCAATAAGATACAGGCATCTGAGCTTCACTTTCTGAAATAATATTTAAAATGGAATCAACTACAGAACTCCCGGTTGCTCTTTTGTCTATTACGAAGAGTTTGTCTGTGTCGGTATCTATCTTGCCAAGGAAAGATAGTTCGCAAAGAACAGCCCCTATCAGAGCGTAACTAAGCGAAACCTGATCAGAGTAATTAGAAATTTTTCCCGTAACATCATCCAAAGCCAATAAATAGATTTCTTCAGCAAAACTTAACATAAATACAGTCTCCTTTAATAAGTCTAGTAAGTTTATTCTTACTATCGTATCAGTATTGTAGTCCGATATTTTTTATTTCCAATACTGAAAAAAAGAAGAGCCGTCGAATCTTGATTCGCGTTAGAATATCGAGGAAAAGAATGGGGTGGATGAGGGGACTCGAACCCCCGACCTCTTGGGCCACAACCAAGCGCTCTAACCAACTGAGCTACAACCACCATTTTGGAGAGACTAAAATATATTAACGAAAACTTAATTCAAGCTGATTCTTGAACTTTTAAAAACAAAAGAAAGAAGATTCTTAGCTCACTTGGCAATATAATAGTCTAAAGAAATTTCTAAATAATATTTTGGTTATTATGAAGAGCGAAAAGATTCTGGATTTGGCTGTCAGTGGGATAAAATTCTGTGAAGATGGCGGAACTTTAGACGGGTTCCTAGACTTTTATTTGAAAGAAAATGACTTTAGAAGCGTCGTATCTTCAATGCTTTTTACTTATTTCAGGAATAAGGCTGTTCTTGATTACGCAATCAAAATGTTTACCCAAAAGAAGCCTTCTGATTTTTTAAGAAGAGTTTTATCAGTTGTCTTTGTACAGATTCTTTATCAATCTGGAATAGAGAGTTATGCGGCAACCGACATAGCTGTTTCTTATGTTAAGAAGAGTGAAGGCAAATTTGCCGGTAATTTCATAAATGCCGTGACTAGAAGCTTTCTAAGGCATATTGAGCAGAAAGAAAATAAGAATAAAATTCTTTCTGCTATGAGGATAGTTCCTGATCTTTTATACAAGCGCTGGGCTCAAAATTACTCTACTGAAAAGGCAGATAGGATAGTTGAGGTCATCGGAGTTAAGGCACCATTTACATTTAGGTCTTTAATTCCTATTGGGCAGGATATTATGGAGAAGCTGAATCTCAAGAAACTTGATGGGATAGAGAGTTTTAATTTCTATATTGCAGAAGATTTAGGATTGCTTTTAGATTCAGATTTAATGGAAAAGGGTTTGGTTTATATACAGGATCCGGCGACGATTTTCTTCAGTAAGTTGATAAAAGGTTTAACGCCCGAACGGGTGCTTGATTATTGTTCGGCTCCAGGGGGAAAAACTCTTGTTTTAAGTAGTTTATTCCCAAATTCTCAAATTGTTGCTACTGACCGCTCTGATAGCCGTTTGAAGAGAGTAGAAGAGAATATCCAGCGAATGAATGCGGCAAATATTCAAGTTCTCAGGATGGAAGAGTTTGAATCTGAGTGCAAAGGAGGAAATTTTGACCTTGTTCTTTTGGATGTGCCTTGTTCGAATACTGGAGTAATAAGGCATCGTCCGGATGTGATGTGGAAGTTTAATTTGTCTGAACTTAAGAGCATAACTTCGCTGCAAAAAGAAATTCTGGAAAGAATAGCTCCTTATGTCATCAAAGGCGGATGCATTCTTTACAGCACTTGCAGTATAGAAATTGAAGAAAACGAACAACAAGTCAGGAATTTCCTGGCCGAAAGAGTAGAATTTTCGCTTGTTAGCATGGATACGCTTCTTCCGAATCAATTTAATGATGGGGCATTTGTGGCTTTGCTTAGAAAAGAGTAGGGTCTGTGACTTCTTTGTAAGTTTTGAAGTGCATTTTTGAGACAGAAGAGAGTTTTTCTACCCCATATTTTTCAATAATTTCTCTAGCTGCCGTTTTTACTGCCGTGCTTGCGCCCTTGGGGACTTTTAAACGCAGTTCTTCTGAAAGCATTGAGAGCCGTCTTAAGAATTCAGCTCTTGCCAGAATTGAGGCGGCGGCGACGGCAATATCGGACTCGGCTTTAGTTCTCTGGATTAACTTAATGGTTTTGCCTTTTTTCATTAAAGCATTTTCAATTAGAGATTTATTGCCGAACTGGTCGGATATGGCATAAGTACAATCAATATTTTTATCAAGTAAGTTTTCCAAAGCTCTGGCGTGTCCCCAGGCAAGAAGTTTATTGAGATTGCCGATTTTAGCATAAAGATTGTTGTACGCTGGATTGCCGATTGCGACAAGGGAGAAACAGTCGCCCAACAATTTTCTGACATCTGATGCAATGGCTATGAGTTTGTTATCGCCGGAAATTTCTTTGGAATCTTTGACCCCGAGTTTTATTAGCTTTTCTCTGTATTCACTGGGAACGAAAGCTGAACTTATCACCAGAGGACCGAAAAAATCACCTTTGCCGCTTTCGTCAATCCCAATATGTGGTATGTAAGGTTCTTCTTTTTCTTTGCCATTCAAAATATTTTCGTATCCGAGTTCTGCCTTCTTAAGTATATCTGGCTCCAGTGTAAAGAGAACGAATTCTTCAGTTCCCTTGCCTTGTATGAGAAGTTTTCCTGACTTGTACAGAGAGATAGATAATGAAGGGCCGGAAGCATGCCATTGAGCGTGTTCTTTGTCTGAAAATCCGAATCCTCTGTCCATTAAAATGTTTCTGAGGGTTAGCCCCTGTTCGTGAGTTAATGAAGTAGAATAGCTTTTCATTGATTTTTTTATTTAATGAGTTTCGTTCAATGGTGGCAAACTTGATAGTTTTATGTATATCTAAATATAGGATAAAGGTCAATTTATTGACAATGCAGTTTCCAATTTAAGGACAATTTAGCTTCTAGGTGTTTTAATGTTTAAAAGGATTTTCTTGATAATTTTGGCGTTTTCAATGGTTGGAATGGTTTCTCTATTCTCGGAGGACTCAAATCCTCCTTATGAATCGGTATTAGGCAAGAGGAAAGCAAAAAGCGAATCCGACAAGAAAGTCTTAAAGATTGAACAGCTCGTATATTCTTATATAGCAAATGGAAGCGACATCAAAGATGAACAGGTAAAAGAATTGATTCTTAAACAGGTTATGGTGGACTATCCTCTCCTTGGCAATGGAAAACCCCGTGAAGTGGATGTTTCAAAACTCAGGAAAAAAGCTGACAAGAAAGCAAATGAAAAGTATCCTCTGACAGACAAGGAACTTGAAGAACAATACAAGAAGAAGGCCGAGGAGCTTTATCAGCTTTTGCCATTGAATACTAATGTTACAATATCCTACAAACAAGGCCCTTACACAAAGACGATTACCGGAAGATACTTTGGTCTGACCTATTACAATGACGGAGTGAAAATCGAGAACACCGTAATTCCTATATTTGATATGTCTGACAGTGACAAGAGCAAATTCGATGCGAAACTAAGAGATCTTAGAAAGAGGCAATATGTCTCTACTGAGATTGAAACCTATCAAGAGGAGAGGAAAAATTTCTCCGACAGTATTGTTAGAGCTAAGGCTGAAGAGATAGTTAAAATTAACGAAAAAAATGGTTTTATCCAATCATGGTCCAAATGGAGAACTCCTGAAGATGTTACTGGAATAATTATTACTTATGTGATTGACAAGGAAAAAAAGAAGGAAGAAAAGAAAAGTCAACTTGCTGACACTAGCATTAATCCAGATAAAAAAACTACAGATAGCACTGCCGCCGCTGACCAAGTGAAGTTAAATAAAAACCCTATGGATAGCGGAATTGCAGACCAGGCTCCAAAACAGCCTACAGAAGAAGAGAAAGAAGGCTGGTGATATGGAAAACTTGAATAATTAATGTTTTTTCCAAAACGCCAATCCGAATATAAATTCAACAAGGCTTACCCATTTTTGCTACTGCTTACTGCCGCGGTTTCCATCGGCTTACAGGGATGGAGGACTCTTTTTAGCAACTATGCGGTGCATGTAGTAAAGGCCGACGGTCTTTGGATAGGTCTTATAGAATCTGTCCGGGAAGTTCCTGGCCTCCTCTCATGCCTTGTCGTTTATTTTCTCTATTTGTTTCGCGAAGACAAACTGATGTCTCATTCCACGCTTATTCTTGGACTGGGCGTTATGATGACAGGTTTGCTCCCCTTTAAAATGGGTCTTTTGACTGCCACGCTCGTGATGTCAATAGGTTTTCATTTTGCAGAAACATGCCGGCAGTCACTTGTACTGCAATGTTTCGAACTCGACCAGTCAGCAGGAGCATTCGGATACATAAGAAGCGTAACCGCCATGAGCAACATTGGAGTAGGGGTACTGATTTATATTTTTGCTTTCTTTGCTTCAATGAGCGCTACGCTCATTACGATAGGAATGATAGCCATCCTTGTGGCGATATATTCCTATTTTATGAAGTTTCCAGTTGAGAAAATAGGCGGTCAGCGCAAGAAGATGGTATTGAAAAAGAAATACTGGCTTTTCTATCTTTTGAATTTCCTGGCAGGCTCAAGAAGGCAGATATTCATAGTGTTTTCTGTGCTGTTGCTTGTTCAGAAATATGACTTCACAGTTAAAGGCATAGCCATTCTTTTCATATGCAGCAACCTTTTGAATACTTTTATGGCTGAGAGGTTATCAAGGAAAATAGATGACCTTGGAGAGCGCAAGATACTTGTCCTTGAGAGTATTATAGCCTTTTCAATATTTATGACTTTTGCATTTGTAGAGAATGGATATCTTGCGGCTTCCTTATGTGTAGTTGACAGCGTAGTTTTCAGTTTCCTTATAGCGATAAAAACTTATCTACACAAAATTGCAGACAGACCTGATATAGCCTCATCAACGGCGGTGGGGTTTACCTTTAATCATATCGCGGCAGTGCTTTTCCCCATCATTGGCGGAATAATGTGGATGTATGACAAGAGAATTCCTTTCATTATCGGAGGAATACTAAGTATAATTTCTCTTCTCTGCGCTAATCTCATCAAACTCCCCAGACTCCAGATAGGAAAAACTTTTACTGTTAAATAACAAGCATGGGAAATGAATTTTCAGAAAGAGTGCGTTGAGGTTGCCGCGATATGATTTCATTTTTCTTCAGATAGCTATTGAAAATTTTTGATTAACTTTTAGTTTTACAGACTATTACAATAAATTCAGTTCCGAAGTTGATAATGATTGAAAAAGTTAAGGAGGATAAATTGAAGCTGTCTTATATAAGGCCAAGATTGTCACTTTTGGGTGGAATTACACATTTGCTTTGTAAATCTGGCTCTGGTGCTACTGGAAATTATTTTGCTGCTGGCTCTAATTGCCGTTTTGGTTTCGCACCCATTAACAGTTATCTAGCATGTTCTCCTGGTGGTGGAAATGATCAGCCAACCGCTTTAAATAATTGCATATCTGGGCTTTCGAATAGTAATTCAGGATGTATAGCCGGTGGTGATAACACCCAATTTCTCAGCAATTGCGAAGGTGGCAATTCACCATCGCATTAGATGATCTCCATCTATTAAAAGCTTTAGTATCTACAATAATCCTATTTCCTGAGCGTGATTTTTGAGGGAAATATCTAGGGCTGTAGATGCAACTTCCCAATCTTCGGAAAGAATGCTTATTTCATATTGGATTTCCTGCAGGCGCCTGTTAATAGAAGCGAAGTTGGCGCTTTTAGTATTCTCGGAGATTTGTTCAACAATATCTGCTTTTTCCTCTTCCAGTAAATCTAATTTCTTCTCAATTGAATGGACCTTGTTTTCCAGAGTTTTTTTTTCAGAATAGAACTTTTGTCTTACTTGAGCTTTTTGTTTGCGTTTCGCTTTGTTTTCATCAGAAGATTTATCGCCTTTATCTCCTGATGAGGTTGATTCAGTTGGGTTTTCTGAAGCTGATTTCTCTACGAAGTAATCGTAGTTTCCATGATATTTTTTCACGCTATTGCCTGATACGAAGAAGATAGTACTTGCGGCCTTTTTCAGAAACTCTATATCATGGCTTACGAAACAGACAGTTCCTTTATATGAAGTTATAGCATTTTGGAGATTTTCTCTTGCTACAATATCCAGATGCGTGGTAGGTTCATCGAGAATCAGAAAGTTCGGCGACAAACAAAATATTCTTGCAAAGAGAAGCCTGATTTTTTCGCCTCCGCTTAGAACTGAGCATGGTTTTTCTGCTTCTTGGCCAGAGAAACCGAAACAGCCTAAGATGTTGCGGAGTTTTGAATTGTCCATTGACAAAGCTCGAAGAGTCTCGAGCGGAGTTTGATTAGGACTCAAGATATCAGAGAACTCCTGAGCCTGATATCCGATTGCTACATTGTGACCAAGACTGCGTTTGCCGTGGGTGAGTTTCATTACTCCTGCAAGGAGTTTCAGCAGAGTAGTTTTACCAGCGCCATTGTATCCTACGAGCCCTATTTTTTCGCCCTTCTCGATTGTAAGGTTAACATCCTGCAAAATTAAATCAGTCCCATTATATGAAAATGAAGCATCTTCAATTCTTATAATTTCATTGCCGCAATGTGGAGGTTCCGGTAAACGAAGCGCGCTGTGATAAAGCATTTTCTGAGGAGCGTCTATTTCATCCATTTTCTTAAGCATCTTAATACGGCTCTGAACTTGATTGGCTTTTGTGGCTTTGTAGCGGAATCGGTCAATAAAGTCTTCAATGTCCTTAACTTTCGCATCTCTGTTTTCTTTTGCGGCGATAGTCTGCTCCTGCCGTCTGATTCGTTCTGCAGCATAGTAATCATAATTGCCGGCATATCTTGTGACAGAACCGCTATTTATCTCAAGCGTGATATTGGTTAATGAGTTAAGAAGATACCTATCATGAGATATCAGAACAAGAGTTCCTTTAAATGAGGACAGTGTCCTCCTCATCCATTCAATGGCTGGTACATCGAGATAGTTTGAAGGTTCGTCCAGAAGAAGAATGTCGCCTTGCGAAATAATTGTCCTTGCCAGCGAAGCTCTCATCTGCCAGCCTCCGCTGAAGGATGAAAACTTATCGTTGAATCTGGATTCGGGAAACCCCAGACCCGATAACGCCGCTTCTACTTTGTGCTGTTGGGTAAAATCGCCGAGATGTTCGAGCTTTATTTGCAAGTCTCCGATTCTATTTAAATATGAAGCTTTCTGTTTGTCATCGTCAATTGAGGAGAGTCTAGATTCAAGTTCTTCGAT
>JBAXXY010000013.1:0-33965 GCA_037127655.1 Lentisphaerota bacterium | reverse complement strand
CAGGTAAGATCTCCTGGGCTTTTTCAATAGCTTCAGCATGGTTTTTAGTTTTTAAGCTGACAGCTTTTCTTTGCCCGTTTACCTGATATCTGAAGTAATAGTTTCCATCAGAATCTTTTTTGTAAACGGTGCCTATTTCAAGCTTTGTTATTTTTCCTGCCATGACCATTCTTTTGTGTGAAAAGTACCTGTTTTGGCTAAATATAGCGTATAAAAAAGATAATAAAAGCTAGAATGGTACTAAATGGCACGAATTTTAATAAAGCGAGTTTAAAATGGTGCCGATGGTGGGACTCGAACCCGCACTCCATTGCTGGAACTGCGCCCT
The DNA here is from genome assembly GCA_037127655.1 of Lentisphaerota bacterium. GTDB lineage: Bacteria > Verrucomicrobiota > Lentisphaeria > Victivallales > GWF2-38-69 > GWF2-38-69. Next base: position 33,637 of record JBAXXY010000013.1, on the reverse strand, counting down.
GAACGCAGCGCGTCTGCCATTCCGCCACATCGGCATAATGAGAATCACAAAATTAGTTTAATTTTACTTTAAATCAAGTTTTTTTAAAAAATGAGACTATTTTAAAAGTGTTGAATTTTAAAACTAAATAAGGAAAACTAATGACGGGAAATCGATGGATTAATAAAAATTTCTCGACAAGCGAACTAAATAATTTGATTCAAAAATATGCCTTTACAAGGCCTATTGCTTTGGCTTTAGCTTGCAGAGAAATTCATGTAGATAGTGTAGAAGCGTTCTTTAGCGCGGCACTGACTGATTTGGGTTCGCCTTATGATCTTCCAGGAACAGAGCAAGCGTCAAAAAGGCTTTGGGAAGCAATAAGTAAGGACGAACATATTCTTATTCACGGCGACTTTGATGTTGATGGTCTTACATCTTCAGCGCTCTTGTCGTGGGTGCTTTCAGAAAGTGGAGCCAATGTATCTGTTTTCGTGCCTGCAAGACTGGATACAGGCTATGGATTTACTCCTGAATCTCTTAATAATGCATTGAAGGTTTACAAGTGCAATGTTCTTGTGACTGTTGATTGCGGAATAACTAGCGTAGAAGCAGTTGACTGGGCAAATAAGCTTGGTATTGATGTTTTAATAACTGATCATCATGAACAGGCGGCCAAACTTCCTGCAGCCCATACTATCATCAATTCAAAAATTCACCCCAATCTTAAAAAATTACATTGTTTAGCAGGAGTCGGAACAGCTTTTAAGCTTGCCCACGCTTTTATAAAATATGGAGTTGATAATCAACTTGCATTTAAAAAAATTGACCTCAAAGATGTACTTGATTTAGTGGCTCTTGGTACAGTTGCTGACATAGTTCCGCTGCTTGGCGAAAATAGAATTCTTACCAAGAATGGTCTAAAAACTCTTTCAAAGCAGATACGCCCTGGAATAAGAGCGCTTTGCGATACCACAGGCGTTACAGGCGACTTAAAGTCCTACGATATAGCGTTTAAACTTGCTCCTTATATTAATGCTGCTGGGCGTTTAGGCGATCCTGGCGTAGCATTTAATCTTCTTAGTACCAATAGTATAGTTGATGCTATGCGCTTGGTTCAGCAGCTAAAGGATTTTAATACTCAGAGAAGAGCTAAAGAAAATGAAATATTCAAGGAAGCTGAATCTCAGATTTATCAAACCATAAAAATGAAAGAAGCTTCTTCGATTCTGATTTACGGCACGAACTGGCATCAAGGTGTTATAGGGAATGTCGCTTCTAGAATTGCAAGAGATTATAACAGACCTACTATAGTTCTTACGGTGATTGACGACCAGGCATATGGTTCTGGCAGATCATGCGCACATCTTAATCTTGTTAAAGTTTTGTCCGGTTGTGAAAATATTCTTACTAGATATGGTGGGCATCCTATGGCAGTAGGACTTTCTCTGCTTCCTAAAGATGTAGAAGAGCTGAAAGCCAGATTCGAAAAAGCAGTAAGCCAGGCTTTAACTGCAGATGATCTTATTCCTCAGATCGAATATGACGGAGAAGCTTTTATTTGTGAGCTTAATGAACCATTCTTTGAAGAGCTTGAGAAGTTTGAACCATTTGGTTTTGGAAATCCTCAGCCGATATACAGAATAAACAACCTTACAGTTCCTCATATGCGCAATGTCGGTCAAGGTCATTCAAAAGGTTATTTAAAAGATAGTTACGACAATTCTATTAAGTTTATTGCTTTTAATTTTAGCAGTGAAAAGAATTTGCCTCCTCAACCATGGGATATCCTTGCTACGCCGCAGCTTAACTCATATAACGGTGTAGTTAACCAGCAGCTGAGCATCATAGATGTCAAAACATCTGGAACTTGCTCTTAATACTTAGTTTTAGTATATGCTTTATACAGTAGAGAATTTTCAAAGAATTTTGAAATATACTTTTAATGATGATTCTCTTTTAAAGCAGGCATTGACACATACTTCATATGCATCTGAAAAAAAACTTGGGTATAATAACCAAAGATTGGAATTCCTCGGTGATGCTGTTATAGAAATTCTAGTAACTGACCACCTTTTTTGTAGATTTCCTTATAAAGCAGAAGGCGAACTGACTGCCATAAGGGCTTCGATAGTTCAAAAAACGACACTTGCAAATTTTGCTAGAGAAATTGGAGTTCAGAACTATTTACTCTTAGGAAAGGGTGAAAAAGAACAGTTGGGTAAAGACAAAGACTCAAACCTTTGTGATGTTTTTGAGGCTCTTATAGGAGCAATATATGTAGATTCTGGACTTAAAGAAACTCAAAGTGTATTTTTTGGTATAACGGCAGGTTTTTTCAATGAATTAGAATCCTCGACAGAACAGAAGAACCCTAAAGGCGCACTTCAAGAACATTTGCAGAAAATAGATGGGACAAAACCCGAATATAAAGTCAAAAATATATCAGGTCAAGATCATTCACCCACCTTTACGGTAGAACTTTTTATCAATGGCTTATTGACTTCAATTGGAGAGGGGCCAAACCTTAAGCAGGCAGAAAAAAAAGCGGCTTTTGCCGCTTTAAATAAACTCAAAGATCAATCCTGATCGAATGATGGTGCCTTTTTTATTAAGGTTTAAGATGAAGACTTACAAGAATTTTTACTATTAGCGCAGACACCCCCATGGAGATGGGAATTGTCAAACACCAACTGATGGCCATGGTTTTGGCAACTCCCCAGTTAACAGATGCTTTTCCAGTGCTTCCAGCTCCCATTATTGATCCTGATACTGCATGCGTAGTGCTAAGAGGGAAGCCTAAAAAAGATGCTGTAAAGATAATTATTGCCGAGCTTAATTCTGCTGAAACTCCGCTTGCTGGTTTGAGTTGAGCCACTCTTGAACTAAGAGTTTTTATTATTCTCATTCCGCCGCTGAGAGTTCCTGCTGCCATGCATATAGCGCATATTAGAATCACCCATGCCGGTACTGCTATTTTGTCTATATAGCCGTAACTTAGCAATGTAAGGGTAATTATAGCCATGCTTTTCTGTGCGTCATTAGAGCCATGACTTGCTGCCATCAGAGCAGTAGAAATGACTTGAAATTCACGGATGTTATTATTCGTATTTCTGGCTCTTTTTGCATTATAAAATATTCTGTTCATTGCGATCATTATTGAAAAGGCAAGGAAAAATGCAATAATTGGCGAGATCACCATGGGCAGGATTACTTTCATAAAGAGTCCCATAAAATTTACCGCTTCTACGCTGCTATAAGCCCAAACTGCTCCAACTAGTCCGCCCATTAACGCATGTGAAGAGCTTGAAGGTATTCCAAGATACCAGGTAATAAGGTTCCAAAGAATAGCGGCAAAGAGGGCAGAGGCAATAACAATGCCAGATACCATGTGAGGATCAACGAGCCCTTTTCCAATTGTAATTGCTACATTTGTGCTGAGAAAAGCTCCAATAAGGTTAAAAATAGCAGCAATTACGATTGCCTGAAGCGGGGTTAAGGCTTTAGTAGAAATTGATGTAGCAACGGCATTAGCGGTATCATGAAAACCATTTATGTATTCAAAAACCAGAGCAATGGCTACCAATACCAAAACTATAGTCAAGGTCATAATTTACCTAAAGTTAAAGTTAGATACTGTCTAGAGATATTTGCATAATCAGGTCTGCGGCATATACAGCAAGCTCTCCTGCAGCGTCAATATTTTTGCTGATGCCTTCGAGTTTCATAATAGTCTGGATGTCAAAATTGCCAGCGCTCATCTCTGCTACGGTATGACGAATGTCTTCAACACTGTTTTCTTCAAGTTCATTAATCCTTTCATTGGCTATAGATATTTTTTTAGCATTGAATGCTTTAAGCGCAGTTACGGCTTCAAGAAGAACTTGAGTTGTTAGCACTAATGTATTAGCGCTCTTAATAAGACAGGCATCTTTAGTCGGGTCCACATTGAAGGCTTTTAGTTTAGTTGCACACTTGGAAATTCTTTTAGTAAGTTTTGTGAGAACAGTAGAAAGCTTTTGAATATCTCCTCTGTCAATAGGAGTTATAAACATCCTGTCAATTTCATGCAGAATCTTTCTATTAGCGTTTGATGCCTTTTGTTTTAATATCTTGAGGTCGTTGTATAGCAGAGTTGTCTTCTGCTCATTCTGTGAGTTAATAATATCCACAAGAAGCTTTGCTGACTCATGTGCATCCTTAGCCTCCTCTTCGAAAAGGATGAAAAAAATATCACCTTTATTAGGAATTAATTTTTTAATAATAGCTCTTAGCATAGTTTTTCTCCTTATGTATGTAAATATATTAATAGACTTGGACTCAACATTTTAAGGCATAGACATTGAAGCGTCAATAGACGGCTAAGAGGCTAACAGATTCCTAACAAAGATAAAGTATTGCTTTAAGTCTGATAGCTAATTGCTCATTTTCTTGATTATCGAAGTAGTAGAATATCCATCAACAAAGGAGATGAATTCTATTTTACTTCCCACATCTTCTAGGACACTTCTTTCTGTCTGATCCATAGTGTGAAGATTGTAGTCGGCGCCTTTTACATAGATGTCAGGCTTGATTTCATTTATAATCCCCTCGCATCTTTTTGATCTAAAAATAACTACTGCATCTATAAACATCAGAGAAGCAAGTATAAATGCGCGATCATTTTCATTAGTAACGGGTCTATTAGGTCCTTTAAGTTCTCTGACTGAACTATCAGAATTAATAGCAAGAACTAAAGCATCTCCTAGCTCTCTTGCTTTCATAAGATATGTAACATGTCCTCTGTGGAGAATGTCAAAACAGCCATTTGTCATAACAAGTTTTTTTCCTGTTTTTTCTAGTTTACAACGCCATGTTATTGCCTCTTCTATCGACATTATTTTTGAGTTAATCAGCGATTTAAACATATTCAATTCCGTTATTACATTAAGTTGCTTGCCAGGTCTGCTAATTCTGAGCGCTCTCCTTTTTCAAGATGAATGTGGGCGTAGAGAGGCTGTCCCTGCATTTTTTCAATGAGATAGCTTAAACCATTTGAATGACAATCGAGGTATGGATGGTCTATTTGGTAAATATCGCCTGTAAAAACGAGTTTTGTCCCTTCTCCAGCGCGGGTAATAATAGTTTTAATTTCATGAGGCGTAAGATTCTGAGCTTCATCGACAATGAAATATGTTTTAACAATGCTTCTGCCTCTTATATATGAAAGTGGAGCTATTATTAATTTTTTTTCATCGAGGAATTCTTTAATTTTAGAATTTTTAGCATCAGTGTCCGGGTGCTGATTTTGAATTACGCCCAGATTGTCATAAAGAGGTTGCATATAAGGATCTAGTTTAGCTTTAATATCTCCTGGAAGGAATCCGACATCTTTATTGCTCAACGGTACAACAGGCCTGCCCATGTAAATTTGTATAAAATCTTTTTTCCGTTCAAGCGCTCCTGCCAGAGCTAGAAGAGTTTTCCCTGTTCCAGCTTTCCCCGATATGCTTACAAGCTTGATTTTTGGGTTTAACAGCGCATGAAGAGCAAATATTTGCTCCGCATTTCTTGGGATAATGCCATAAGCAGGGATTTTATCAATGTGTTTTACCATCTTGGTGGAGGCATCATAGGTAGCAAGAGCTGACTTTTTGCCATTTCTGAGAATAAGGAATTCATTTGGATAGAGAGGCTCGCCAAGGAACCCCATTTCTTCAACGCTTACTTCTTCGTTACCGGTATAGAGTTTATCAATAATATTTTCAGGAGTATTTGCTTCAAGTCTTTTTCCTTTATAGAGAGTCGAGATATTCCTTACCTGGTCTTTTTTATAATCCTGGGCTGTTAAACCTATTGCTTTGGCTTTGAGTCTGAGGTTTACATCCTTAGAAACCAATATGACCTTCCTATCTGGAAGGGATTTTGAAAAGCAGTAGGCGGTATTAAGAATATGATGATCGGGTATATCAATGCTGAAGTTGTCCTGCAGAGCCTTAGCTGTAGGCATTTCAAGCTTTACCATCACTTTGCCGCTGTTCGCTCTGATCTGTACCCCTTCTTCAAAGAGTTTATCTCCGCTTAGATCATCAAGGGCCCTTAGAAATTCCCTTGCATGGTAATTCAAACTATCATTGCCTTTTTTGAATTTATCTAGCTCTTCAATAACTGTAATTGGGATAACTATGTCGTTCTCCTGGAACTGGTAGATGCAAGAACTATCATGCAGTATTACATTAGTATCCAATACAAATACTTTCTTTTCCTCTAATGCCATATTTTTCTCCTGAGAATTCTCTTGGTATGGTTTTGACAGATCTAAATCGCATAAAAATTATAACATAAAAATAGTTTCAGTAAATTACAGGAAATTTTTATTTGTCAAGTTCTGTTTTGTTTTCCTGGATTTGAGGTTCAGAAGCTTTGAATTTCATTAGTATTGCCCTTAGTGTTTCATCCAGTTTAGGCTTTTCCAATGCCCGCCAATTCAAGTTCCATCCGTCATTTAAATATCTAGGAATCAGATGAATATGAGCATGCTGAATATCCTGACCTGAGCAAAATCCGTCACAACTGAGGATATTAAACCCATCTGAATTTAAAGACCTCTTACAGGCCACTCCTATTCTTGATGCAATGCAATACATTCTGCCTGCGACATTTTCAGATAAAGAAGAAGGATTCAAGAAGTGGCTATTTGGGATAACTATAGAGTGACCGATATTTACAGGCATATGAAATAAAAAAGCCGTAACTAATTCATCTCTGAAAATTACATGTGTTTTTTTCCCTTCTGGCTTAATCAGACTGCAGTAAGGGCAATTCTTTTCAAAATGGATGTGCATATTTAATCGGCCTATTTGGGCAATATAAGTGGTGGGTTAGGTTCTAAAAAATCCGTGTTTTGAGTATGTTTTAATCTTTAAATTTATCTCCAATCTTTGCTGTTCTGTACCAAAGTTCTAACTTTTCAGCATTTGGTTCCCCTTCCTTTGGCGCCCATGAAGCAAAGTCTTTTTCGTCTGGATAAATGTATGGACCAGGTTTGACTTCCAGCACGGCTGTTCCGCTTTCCATAGAAACAAAGGTATGCAAAGTTTCAGGAGAAAGTTCTAACGATTTTACATCACCTGTAGATTCCAGATTATATCTTCCTGAAACAGTTCCATGCTCGTCGAAAGTCAATACACTTATTCTGCCTCGTAATATTGTCAGAAGTTCCCATTTAGGTGTATTTATAAAATGCCTATGCGGTCGTACATAACTGCCTTGTTCTACGGCTATACAGAGCCTGTGGGTAGCTTCGTTTAGATCTGAATGAAGATTGTAATGAGATCTTTTTCTGGGCGCTATTTTTGCTTGGGAAGTCAAACTATCCAAAAGTTTCACATCAACTAATTTCATCCTTGTTCACCTGCTCTTTTAATGTTAGTAATGCTTCTTAATTGTATCCGCGTAGAAATTCATATCAATACTCTTAATTAAGGATATTTTGATATAAAAATATAACAAAAGAACACTGCACTATACTACAAATATAAATAGCCACAATAATAGCTTATAAAGTGGTAGCAAAAAAGCGATATTATTGCATTTATAATAAGAAGTAAACTATATTATAGTTTACTATATGTTAATCTAGTCTATTTAAGTTGACTCTATTGACAAATAAAAAGTATTGACTATAGTTTTAGAAAAGTGCCAATAGCAGATATTTAACCAAGTTAGGCAACATAAAAAATGAATGATTTATTTGAAGAGCAGGCATCTTTATTAAAAGAGCCACATTTTTTTGTTCTCTATTGGACTGCCAAAGCTGAAGAAAAAGGTATCAAATACAACATTACAAATGTTTTTGATGATCTTAAGTATATTGGAGCAACGAGAACAAAGCAGAGCGCCGTAAGCTTTGTTGATTCTTTATACTCTTTATGCTTTGTAGGGATTTCGGGAGATGGAAACAGGAAAAATCTCTATATAACAAAGCACGGCGCAAAGGCGCTAGAATACTTGATTTCTAATACAAATTATAAACCTAAAAAATCCTTGTTTTTGGAGGGGTCAAAATGAATATAGGTATTGGTGGAGCCGGAAGTAAGCTGGCTTCAATTTCATCTGATGCAGAATGCGCAATAGTTAATGTTTCAGAACTCGAGTTATCAAAAGTCGATGCCAAACAGAAGATTTTGGCTGTAACTCATTCCGCAAGAGGACAACTGAGAGGGTCAGGAAAGAATCCTAAAATTGGAAAAGAAGCGTTTACATCTATATCTGAAAAGTTAAAGCAGCTTATTAAAGGAAATATTCTTTTTACCTCAACAGGAGGTGGAACAGGGAATGGAATAAGCACAGAAATTCTTTATCATCTTTCGAAGCTTGAGGAGGCTGTAAAACTCGAAGACAAAACAATGTTGTGTCTGATTCTTCCTTATCTAAACCGTGAATCGTATGAATATGTTGAAAATACAATCGAATTTCTTGGCGGACCTGTTTCATCGGCGATAGACAGCGGAAATACAGGAAACATTGTTCTTTTTTCTAATAAACTAAAATTTGAAGGAAGGATACCTGAACACAGCTTCAATAAAATGATCGCAGATTCATTAAATTCATTTTTGGCTATACCTGTTAAGGGTGAAATGTATAAACTTCTTGATGGACACATTGATTTTGAAGATTTTGATCTCTACAAGTCCAAGCCATATTTCAATCATTTTACTCAGTTTAACTGGAATCCAGACCAGCCATTTGAAGAACAACTTAAGGCTAATTTCAATTCGCTTATTCTCTTCCCTGAAAGAACTATTGAAGCAATGTTCTTGATAGAATTGCCAACTGCTGATAAAATTTCTAAATTCTATGATATTCTGGATTATTTTTCAGTTGACAATGTAACTCCTATGTATGGCATAGTTCACAATCCTGAACTCAAAGAACCTCAGATTACAGTGTCACTTCTATATTCAAGGAAACCAAGAGAACTTGTCGAAGACTTCAAGAAGGTTTCTGATCAGTACACGAGAAACAGAATAAAGAAATCACTTGACCAGCATGTTGTACTGCAGAGCCACAAATTAGACAAGATGAATGAAGCAAGAAGAATGGTAGAAGAGAATGGCAATAATGCAGGCGATGTTCTAGGCTTCCTGAAAAGAGTTGGAAAGCTTTAATTTAGTTTTCGAACTTTTTGACGAAACAGCTTGCCATTAGAGCAATTATACTTAGACCTAGTACGCACACATAAATTGTGCTGAAGTTATGTGAATGCCTCATCGATGCAGCAGCTAAAACAGGGAAAAATGAGGCGATAAGCATAGATATATTGTAAGCAGCGGCTACGCCTGTATATCTAACTTCTGTTGGAAAGTTTTCAGCTAGCATGGGATAATAAGAGCCTGCCATAACGGATATGATTATCTGGTAAATAACCATAAAAAATATCAGCCCCCACAAAGTAATTATATCCTGGTAAATCATTGCAGGGTAGCTTAAAAGCAAGATTAATAAAAGAGCAATTCTGTAAATGTTTTTTCGTCCTATTCTATCTCCTAAAACCCCGAAAATCGGAACAAAAATTATAGAAGCAACATAGCCAAGAAAACTTGCCATAAAGACATCGGATGCTTTGCAGTTATATACTGATATAAAAATTGAGGGGAGAATCAGGTAGCAAAGAATCAAAATTGAGGGGAGAATCAGAATCCCAATGCCGCTTAAAACGCCTTTTGCAAATACGAAGTAATTGAAGCTTAGACATTTTTCTTTTCTGGAAATATAGGAGGGAGTTTCGAGCGTATTTTTTCTAAGATAATATGCCGCAAGAGCGAGTAATCCTCCAAGAAAAAATGGAATACGCCAACCCCAGATCATCATCTCTTGATTTGAGAACATTGAAGTAAGCGAAAATATCACAACATTGCCGAACAATACACCTATTGTGATAAATGAAGTCATTATGGCACAATTAAGTCCTTTGTAGTTGTTGCCTGTATGTTCTGATATAAATGTCAGAGAGCAAGGAAGTTCAGCTCCGAATAAAATGCCTTGGAATAGACGGCACAAGACAAAAGCTACTGTGCAGATTATGCCGCCTATCTTGTCATGAAAAGTAGGTAGCACACCCATAAGCATTGTAGTAATAGCCATATAAAACATAACGATGACGAGAATTTTCTTGCGTCCAAATTTGTCGCCAAGAATTCCGAATATAATCCCGCCAATAGGTCTAACTACATAGCCAAGTGCAAAAATAAGATATGAGCTTATGAGCGAAACAAATTTGTCCTCAGCCGGGAAAAAATTATGGCTTATGTATGAAATAAGAAGGGCATAAATGGTAAAGTCATAATATTCCAGCCCAGAACCAACTGAGGCAAGAAAGGTAGATTTTTGAATTTTCATTTACGATTGAATCGTTTGAATGTCAGCTTCAATATTCCTCTAATTATATAAAATGACGATGGAACAACTTTTTCGGTTAAAACATTGGAGACAAAAAGCTGAGCTATTTTACTTTTATAAAGGAGCTTGAAACAAAAGCTTGAGATATATCTATGGACAAAAATGTGTTCGGCCATACGATACGGTTTGTACATTGGAATAATTATTTTGGCAATAGATTTATTGTAATAAAAAGCTGCTTTTCTGCCTTTTTTATTTAGCGCATCCTGGATGCTTAATGATGCCAAGATGCCAGTTTCAAGGGCTTTTCCTATTCCCTCTCCAGTGTATGGGTAAGTTGAGGCAATAGTTTCTCCTACAAAAAGAATATTGCTATAAGAGAATTTTTTATAGTTTTTTAATCCGCTTCTGATGAAGGCGCCTTTTGGATCGGTTTGCCAGACACCCTCTGTATGATATTTAGAATTCAATTTAGCGATATTTTCGTTAAGAATAAATTTTAGGTCGGCTTTAGCTTTCGGAGTGCTTTTAAAGCCACATCCCACATTGAACAAATTATCGCCCATTGGAAACGCCCAGAAATACCCCTTCTTTGAAAAGTTTAGAAAAACAGCTATTGGGTTATGTAAATCCCATTCTGCGCGATAATATCCTCTTATTAGCACTGCATCGGGCTGGGTATAAGGAATAGTTCTCATTGAATAAAGATGTTTATCCGCCTGGCAGCCGGTGGCTATTATGACAAAGTTAGAATCTATTATGATTCTATTGCCCGAGATTGAGTCTATAAAGGATGTTTGATATGCGCCTTTCTTTTCTCGTATTTCTCCATAAAAAGCAGCATTTTTAAATGAAATTTTATCATTTTTTAAGGCTTCATTAAATAGCAGCAAATCAAAGCATTTTCTTGGAATGGTTACGACATTGGCTTCAAGATTAATGTAGTTGTCGCTTTGAAACGGATAGAGTTCGACTCTATCCATTGAATGACCTTGCTCTTTGATTTTGTCCCAAATTCCAAGTTCTTTCAAGCATCTTATAGAGTCGCCGGTCAAACCGTCGCCACAAACTTTATCTCTGGGGAAAATTGCTTTATCGACAAGAAGTATTCTGAGATTATTAGAGTTTCTGCCCAGAGAAATAGCAGCTGCTGCGCCCGATGGTCCGGCTCCGATAATTATAACATCGTAGAAATTTTCCATTGAATCAAATCTGTTTTCATTGATAATAAAAAAGGGTATATCCGAAGATACACCCTGATGATTGAATTAGGCAAATTTATTAGAAAGTCGGCATTGGATATTTTATCATGAATTTTTTGACTTCTACCGAGATCTTTGCAAGCTCTGCATCGTCATCCATGTGCTCCACAGCTCTATTTATCCATTTAGCTATAAGAACCATATCTTCTTCTTTAAGACCTCTTGTGGTAATGGCAGGGGTTCCGATTCTTATTCCGCTTGTAACGAATGGTTTTTCCGGGTCGAAAGGAATCATATTTTTATTGACTGTTATGCCTGCCTTATCAAGGGCAATGCCTACAGCTTTGCCTGTAGCTTTTTTTGGGCGCAAATCAACGAGCATGAGGTGATTATCTGTGCCGCCTGACACGATTCTGAAACCGCAGTCAGTAAGTTCTTTGGCTAGTCTCTTGGCATTTGTTACAATCTGTTTCTGATAATTCTTGAATTCGGAAGACATAGCTTCATGAAAACAGACAGCTTTTGCAGCAATTACATGCATAAGAGGTCCGCCTTGCATTCCAGGAAACACCTTGGAATTAACATCTTTGATATATTTTTCTTTGCAGAGAATCAATCCGCCGCGAGGGCCTCTGAGGGATTTATGCGTCGTTGATGTAACAATATCGGCATAAGGAACTGGGCTTGGATGTAATCCTGCAGCGACAAGACCTGCTATGTGAGCCATGTCAACAAAGAGTTTTGCTCCGACTTTGTCTGCTATCTGGCGCATTCTCGGGAAGTCAAGGATTCTCGGGTAAGCGCTTGCTCCGACGATAATCATTTTAGGTTTGTGCTCAAGAGCTAGAGCCTCGACATTGTCGTAATTAATAGTTTCAGTATCTTTTGAAACTCCATAAGGAACTATTTTGTAGAACATTCCGCTGAAATTGAGAGGGTGCCCATGAGTCAAATGCCCTCCATGTGCGAGATCCATGGAAAGAACTGTATCTCCGGGATTAACAAGTGTGTAATAGGCTGCCATATTTGCCTGACTTCCAGAGTGAGGCTGAACATTTGCTGCCTCTGCTCCGAAAAGTTTGCATGCTCTTTCAATTGCAAGAGACTCAGCTTTGTCAACAAACTCACAGCCGCTGTAATATCTCTTTGCAGGATATCCTTCAGCGTATTTATTGGTAAGAACGCTTCCCTGTGCCGCTCTGACTGCTGTGCTTGCGAAATTTTCAGACGCGATGAGTTCAAGCCCATCTGATTGTCTTTCATTTTCCTCATCAATACATTTGGCTATTTCAGGGTCCACATTTCTAATTGCGGCAATTTCGTCATAGGAATTTTTTTCAATTTTCTCTAGTCTTCTTACATGTCGGGCTTCATTAGTGAAAGGAGTAGTGAGCCAGAGCTTTGCCAATAAAAGAGCTTTTTCAAGGTCAATATAGTCAGCGGGAAGTACAAGTAAATTAGCGCAGTTATGCTCTCTGCAGGCTTTGGCAAAACCTTCATTTAAAACCAGCGCAGCTCTGACATAGTTAAATCTATTGGCGTTGATTGTCATCCCTACTCCGCTTCTGCAAATAAGAATGCCACATTCATTTTCGCCTTTTGAAATTTTTTCAGCCAATTTTGAAGCGTAATCGCAGTAATCATCAGCAGGGTCAAAGGATTTTGGGCCAATGTCATTAACTTTGTAACCTGCCTCCTGCAATTTTTTTGCCAGGAAATTCTTCATCTCAAGCCCGCCGTGGTCGGTAGATATGAGAATTTCCATATTTTTGCTGAAATGGTCTTCAATCTTTTTCATAACCAAAGGCTCCTTATTTTGATAAATTTAGATATCGTTCAGTTAATTCTTCTCAATTCTAGCATACAAATTACACAAATGTTTTTTCATTTCACAAAAACAGTCTTTGTAAATTTCTAAATTTCCACCGAAGGGGTCTGATATTCCCAATGACTTATCTGAGAATTCGCTTAAGAGTTTTATCTCAGGTTTCTTTTCGATTTGTAAGGCAAGATTTCGTATATTAGAAAAATGGTTTTGGGTCATAGCTATAGCTAAGTCAGACCATTCAAGAAGCGTTGAGGTTAGTTTCTGGCTTCTATGGTTTCTTAGGTTAATACCAAGTTCGTCCAAAACTTTAATGGCATTTTCTGATGCTCCGCAGCCGTCGGCTGCTCCTGTTCCTGCGGACTGAATATTGATGAGTTTTTTAGGATTATTTACTTTGCACAGATGCCTAAAAAATCCCTCTGCCATAGGACTTCTACAAGTGTTTCCTGTGCAAACAAATAAAATATTCATAAAATATTGAATCAACTCGGATGTAGAATTTTCCAGACACGGTAGAATTCTGTTACTCCCCAGGCCTGAGCATCGCATCCTTTTTGTTTGTGAGGGAAATTTCCGTCAAGAACTTCAGGAAGGTGCCCCAGACATCCATTCTCAAAAAGTGTTGAAGCTGAAGCAAGTACGCTTATTGCATGACTAAGCCCGCTTTTCCCATACACTTTATAGAAGGCTTCTGGGTATGACGGGAACGGCCAGGTCCAGGCTGTGCCATTGTGATAAGCAGGCTTTCTTCTTGTATCTTCATTGCCTGAATACTGCCCCCAGTAAGGAGTCGAAGGATCATTGAGTCCTACTCCGTCATTTCCATTTATAGGCAATTTAAAACGGACTTTTCTATCAGCCAGACTTCTAATTGCTCCCGGTATGAGCAGGTCATAACTTGTTTCTAAAACAGTTTTTGAGAGTTCTAAATCATCCAGAGCCCCAAGAGTTATGGCGAAGAGCTGATTGCATCTTATGTGGTCGTCAACTTCTGCTTCTGCTGCGGCTTTGAATCCATTGCAGTGCAGGCAATCCGATAAATATCTACGCCCTGTTTTCTGGCCTAGTGTATTGAAATAGTCAGACACATAATATTTTAGTATTGATGCTTTGACCTGTTCTGCCTTTTTAGCCCAGTTATTCTTTTCTTCATCTATTTCCGAGAGGAAATTCAACGCATAATACCAGAGGGATTGTATTTCAATTGGATAGCCTTCTCTTGGTGTGCCTGCAGGATAGTTAGTGTCCATCCATGTGAAGTGCGCAGGGCTATAGACAAGCATTGAGTCTTCGTCAACTTTTATGCCATTTGAAGTGCCTTTAATATAATTATCGGCTAATGATTTAAGAACATCGAATAGAGTCTTCTTGTCATCAACTTTTTCTTTCAGCAGATCTCTGTTTCCAACTGCATTACAGTAGTCACTGCATCCGACAAAGAACCACAATTGAGCATCAGAAGTATCTCTGTTACCGATAGTTTCGCCATGAATTATGTTTGGTAAAGTCCCATTCTCTTCATATTTGGCAAATTGCAAAAGTATTTTTTTGACATCTTCAATGAATCCTGCTGAAATTAAACCTCTTGCACAGATAAGAGTATCTCTGCCCCAGTCGAGAAACCATGGATATCCTGCGATAACGGTCTTAAGATCATCGCGTTTAACAATGAACTCCCTTATTGCTTTGGTTAAAACATGATCCACATTATTTTCTGAAGGTTCGAGAAAATATTTGAAATTGATGCTTTCTTTTGCGACAATATCTATTTTTTCCTTATCTGTATTTATCTGTGCAATGATCTCTACATGTTCGCCGCCGTACATATCTATATGGAAATACCCTGGGCTGAAAAGATCCGATGTTGACTCCATTCCTCTATCCTTTTCAATTTCGTGCTCGATTGAGTATTTGCATTCGGTGCTGCGCTTAAAAGTTCCCTTTGTTGCCAGAAGTTCTAATTCTCTATTTTCATCTGGTTTAAATAAGAAACCTTTGCTGGAACAAGTAATAGATTTTTCCCACTTGGATAAAAGGATTTCATCGAGTCTTGTGTTGCCATGGAAACTTCTATCCTCAATGTCAGGGCGTATTACCATATATATTTGTGAATCATCAGATACTAAGTAGTCTAACTTGTTGTCAGGATGTCTGTAGAAGTTTAAAGAAGTAGAATTTTTGCCGTTGTGCATTACTACAGCTATGCTTAAGTCCACATATTGCCCATTGCCTACAGGTACATGGAAAGTCCATGTGCCGCCTCCATCTACATTGAGTATGAATTTTTCGAGATTATCAGTTTTTAGTTCTACAGATCTGCCTTGATGAAGCATCCAGACTCTGCATCTGGTAAACATAATATGCCTGTCAACGGGGACATCTTCATTTAAGTTGGCAGCAATGAGCGCTTCGTACTTGCTGTTTATTTTGCCCCATTCAATGGCTATATGAGCCATTCCGCCTCTGGCATTGCAATCAAGAAAAGTTCCTGATTTATTTCTGATTTCCCTATTAAAGAGGTTAGTTTTCAATGTTGGGACATCAGGCAGAAGATAAATTATTTCAGATGAATCTCTGATAGTTTTTCCTTGCCCGTAAATCGAGATAGAAAATTTATGTGTCTTATGGTCAGTTAATTTTATTTTTGGAGGAATTATTATGAAGAAATATTCGCCTTTTGAATTTCTAAGACTTCCTCGATAAAGAAGAACTTTCTTTTCATTTTTGAGTGTAAATCTGAATCTGTGCTTAGCTGTAATGAGTACAAGATTGTTAGGAGGCACTATCAATGATCTGCTGACATCATTAGGCCAGGTCCAGCGGATAATAGGAACAGGTTCATTCTTTGCGAAAAGTGACTTGCAGAATTCCTCTGGATCTTTGAGGAATTTCTTTTCAATATTTTCCAAATCCAGGCCTGAAACGACGATGGTGCCATTCTTCCATCTGAGAATATCAAGTACGCTTGCTCTTGCTCGCTGGAGTTCAATTCGGTCAGGAACAAGAATGTTTCTCATTTCAGACTCTTTCACTTTTGAATAATCTTCCTGATTAATGCAAAAACAGAATACAGCGCCGGGTTTGAGCTTGATAATAGCATTAGAGCCAAGTGTTGTTTCAGATATAAGATCAAATAAAAAGTCGCCGCCTAGTTCATTTAAGTCATATGAATTAAGGTCGATGCTAATTTGGTTGTCACAGTCCAGATTAATAATTACCAGAAGTTTATTCTTATTTTCTTCACAACTTCGTATAAACATCAAGATCTTATCTTTTCTTGAATCAATGAATTTGATTTGAGCCTCTCTGTAGAAAGCCTTATGTGAAATCAGGATAGCATTCAGCCTTCTGATGAAATCGATCTGATTTTCCTTTGAGCCCCAATTGAGAGCACACGCTTCATGAACATCAATTTTTTCCTTGGCGTACCATTCAACACCATTGGTAAAACCAAACCCTCCATTATCAGATAACAGAGCACAAAGTCCTGTCCTCATTCTGGCGTAAATATTTGAAGTGTCAGCAAGTCTTTTATTATCGTGAGTCTCAGCATAGTGGAACATGATTCCGTCTCTGAGGCTTGTCCTGTGTGAAGTATTTGTGATGTACTCTTCTATCTGCTGTCTGCTGTAGTTCTGAAAAAGTTCAGAGTAAGCCCAATTCATATTAGCTTTGTTAAGTAAATTGAGTGTAATTTTTGGGTCGCCGCCCAAACCTTCAAGAAGAAATATTATATCAGGAAATTCATTTCTGACTTTCGCTATTATGTAATCCCAAGCTTCAAATGGAATCATATATCCGGCGTCACATCTGAAACCATCGACGCCCCTTGATGCCCAGATAAGGAACATTTCTGCAAGATATTCCCAAAGTTCAGGATGTTTATGATTTAACTCTGTCAAGTCTCCCCATGTCACGCCCCAGGCTCCTGGCGAAACAATAGTGCCATCAGATTCCTTGAGAAGCCATTCAGGGTGTTCTTCGTGAAGTTTAGCCGCCCATCCTACATGGTTGATAGCCACATCTATAATGAGTTTTGCATTCCGCTTGTGAATAGCATCAACAAGTTCGATAAACTGGTCAAGCGGAGTAGCTTTCTTATCGAACTGGGCCAGTGATGGATCAATATCTGTAAAGTCAAGAGAAGCATAAGGGCTTCCGTATCTGCCCATTCTTGCATAAACTGTAGGGGTGGGGTTTATAGGCAAGATATGAATTATTCTACAACTTAGGTTCTCAATGATGAAGTCAAGCTCTTTTATGAGGTCTCTGAATGTGCCAGAAGGTGGGATTATGGTGAACCCTTCTTTGTCGTACTTAGTCATTTCTTCAATTGAAAAACCATCAATTTGCTGTGAAAAAGGAAAATTCTTATTTGGACCAAACTGCCTTGGAAAAGCGCAGTAGATGCTATTTGCACAGCAATATTCGGCAGGTTCTACATTGATTGAAACATTTTCAGTTCCGGGCCAGACTGGCTCTATCTCATTTTCGGGAATAAACAGCGACATAGCCTCAAAATGCCCAACTTCGACAAGCGCCAGATGAACTGAAAATTCAGTCTCTGACACTTTCATCATCGGTAAATCATACCAGTCCTGAGCGCTTATGGCTTTCTGGGATTTAACATAGCTTATAATTTCTTTGCGCTTAACTGAGGCTCTGCCTATATTTGTTCTCAGGAATGCTCTGCCTTTTATAGGTTTGTCGAGCATAAGTTTAAAAAGGACAGTGTCTCCTCTAAAGTATAGCTTGTGATCGCCAACGCTGGGACTCTGGGATAGATGAACCATTTTCCCTCCTAAAAAAGTTTGCAATGAAAAATATTTTTTACAGATTATAGCTTAACTTTTGGAAAAATGAATTCGCTTTAAATGATTTGCCGTTTAATATCATTTGAATAATTAAAGTTATCCAAGCCCATTTTATGTATAGATATATCAAAAAAACTGCTTTTCTGTGCGCTGGGTTATTGGTGATGGGCTTGGCGGCATGGCTCTTTTTCCCTGCTCTGGGTAAAATCAGTTTTGGTAAAGGTTTTAACTCCAAGGCTGTTGATTCTAATGATTCTACTCACATTCAGAATGCCTACGCTCCGGTTAAAGAACGATGGGCCGAATTCAAAATTCCAAAAAGTTCGAAGTTTCTTAAGATAGTTTCTAATGCAATGTACTACATGTCAGACAAAGCTTCTTTTAAATATGTAGTTCATTTAGAGATTTTAAATACACAGCAAACTGTGATTTATTCGAATTCTTATTCTCAGGCAGGTCAAGTTCGTATTTATAAAGAAAAGGGTTCGAATAGAATTCTTTCAGACCCATTTCTTGTAGATGCCAATAAATACTTGACTAAAAATTATGAAATAATCTTGCCCTTACAAAAACTCAAAGAGGCCTCAATTCTTAAATTAAAATGGAGTTCTCAAGATTCAGAACTTAAAAATATTCTATTAAAGGTGGCCAGGGATTCAGAATCATCAAAAACCAATGAAGAAAATCAATGGCTAAGAATGCCTATTGAAAAGAAAAAAGAAATTGCAGAAAATAGTGCTTTTACCTATAGCGATTTAGATGTCAGCGAAATTAAAAACGCACTTTCTAAAAAGTGGCGCTATTTGTCCGTCATAAATGAAAACAACTATTCATTAGAGATTTCTAGGACTGGATATCTTCCGTCTGCAAAATTGAGATCCTTTCAGCTGGCAAAATCTGGAAATTCAGCAAAACAGAAGTCAAAATCCAATATAAAATCAGAATTTTTTAAATTATATCTCGAAAGCGCAGGTGGAACTTTTAAACCGCCTGCAGAAAAAAATGTAAAGAAAGCAGAAGCGCTTTTCGGTGAACTTTTTAATTTAAAAGAAGTCGATAAAACTATGATTGATGAATTCAATAAACTTGGGTTTGATCTAAAAGAAATAAAAGTTAAAAAAAATACATATATAATTGTTTATGAAGAATTAAATCATAAAGATGGAAAGGGTTTTTATGTGTTCTGCAGAAATTCAAAGAACAAAAATACAGTCCTGGAGATGCCGCATAGATTTTTTGACGACAGAACAGGTACAATAGGAATGAAACTCATGTTTACGGGATATTATTCAGCCGGCGCCTGGAATACAGTTCATAGATATCAGACTCCAAATTCTATGCCGGGCTCTTCGGATATGGCGCATAATAAACGATCATTTTTCCACGCATTCACCAGAGCATTTCTGAAGAGTTCTCTAAATAATTGTGTCATGCTTCAACTTCATGGTTTTAACGAGGAAAAGCATAAGATCGGATTAGGCACGCCTGCGGCAATTCTAAGCGAGGGAACCAATGAACCGTCGCCTAAATTCCTTAAGTTATCTCTGGCAATTAAAAGTTTTATTCAATTGCCCGTACTTATTCATCCTTATGACAATGAGATAGCTGAACTTTCGGCTCAAGGCAATGTAACAGGAGAAAGTTTTTCAAAGTCTGAATCAGCAAAGATATTTGTCCATTTTGAGATGAATAAGTTATTGCGCAATAAATTTTTAAATAGCAAAGAATTTGTTTATTCATTTTCTAAGAATCTCAATGAAGCTGTAGAGAAAGACAGATGAAGCACAACATCAAAAATAGCTTTAATAAAGAGCAGCCTCTTATTTGGCAATATCTCTACTCCAGAATGATAAGAGAAATAGAGGCTATACATCCATCAAAACTTGCTGAGCATTTATCAAATAGATTAAAGCAAGGCTTAGAGTCAGCAAGGAGTTTTACAGACTCAAACAGCAGAGAACTTTTTCATATTCATAAGGATATTTCATTTATCTTCAGAATAATTCCGACACTGCCAGAAATAGCCGGATTTGACCAAAACTATTTCATTCAAAATGGGCTTGAGTTACTAAAGGCTAATATTCCGTCAAGGCTTAAAAGCGACATTTTATATTGTCTGGATAGATGCAATAATAAGGGAATTACGGCAAAAGAAATAATAGATATATATACATTTATATCATTAAAAACCGAAGAGAGCCTTCAAGTCAGACTACTAACTATTTCTTTGCTAAAAAACATCTCGCTGGAATCGTTTTTTACTGTCGCTCAAAGGGTTGTTCAAGAAGATGGAACTGTGTCAATTTTTCTAAAAAAGAAGTTAGTTCCGCTATTAATTGAATTAATCAGCAAAGACGAGAGGGCTATAGCTTTAATTGATAAACTTATCTATGAACAAAAACCTTTTATTTTGCAGGGTGTTGCCGAAAATATTCATCTATTTAATAATGAAGAAACGGTTTTGTTATATTATGAAAAAGTTGTGTCAGGCGCTGAAACTTCAGTTCTTTGCTCAGCATTAAAAAGCCTCTTTATGTCTCTTGAACTTAGAGATGGTAAGGCGGTTTACAATAAACTTATTGAGGCATTGTCGTCAAGAGATGAAAAGGTTTTATTGTTTAGCATAAAGTCAGTTCAGAAATATCTAATAGAATTGAAACGAAAGAATATTGGCCTATTCAATGAGAGACTGAAGCAGGTTATTCCAACTCTTGAGAAATTAGCAGATACCTCAAGTTCTTTAGCTGTCTGTAATTTATCCAAAATGGCATTGGAAAGGCTGTGGGTGGAGTGCGACGAATCAACTTCCAGTTTGTATTACAGACTTAAAAGTCTGCTCAACTTTAAAAAGCGATCTGTCGGAATTAAGGTCGATAAGGAAATTATAGATTCTTACGATGAAGAAACTTTAGGCAGAGTTCTTAGCATTCTTTCACAGGAGAGCTTTTCAATCCAGTTTGTCCGAACGGCTTTTGGGGGAGTCAAACTTGTTAAAGACGCTTTATTTAAGTTTAGATTTTGGCGGTTTATTTATGAATTTTTACATCCGTCATCATCAAAAAGGCAAACACTTAAGAACACAATTGGCAGGCATTTTATTGGGAGGATGAGGTCGGCGTCATGTATTCTATCTGAAGAGGCTCAATCAGGAATTCCAGGCGAGCCTGTTTTAATAAAACTTGATTCATCTTCAAGGCCATTTCTTCCGCTTATTGATGATTTTTTGTCTGCTGTTGAGTCAAATAAATCCTACAAAATCTTTTCGCCCGATGGCGTTACAATCATAAAACCGGAGAGAAGTTTTTTTAAAAGATTTTTATCTGAAATTAAAATCACATTCAATTTTGAAGAACTTTCAGCTTTGCGCGATAAAGCAGACTCATCTTACATAAACGCCTTTAGAAAGATGGGTTTCGATATTTGTATTAAACCCTATTTTAGGGATGATAATTTTAATTCTAACATATCCAAAAGTGCAAAAAGGTTTTTTTCTTTTGCTTTTTTAGCGCCATCCACATTATTAAATCTAGCCGATGATTTAAAGTCTTATTTTTTCTCTCTTTACACAAATACCATCAATGAGCTGGGACTGTTTATTATTGCATTTCTTGCGCTGTTCATTTCCAGGCATATTTCCATAAATATACTTTTCAGGAAGGCAAGAAAATCATTCCCTTTATGTATCGGTGGCTGGGGAACCAGAGGAAAATCCAGCGTGGAACGGCTTAAGACGGCGCTATTTTTGTCTATTGGATGTTCTGTATTCAGCAAAACTTCCGGGAGTGAAGCGTCTTTTACATATACAGATTCAGCTTGTGCGGCATCAGTTATTCCTATATTTAGACCCTATGAAAAGGCAACGATATCCGAACAGTTAAAGTTTGTCAGGCTTGCTTCGAAATTCAGAACTGAAGTTTTTCTTTGGGAGTGTATGGCAATAGCTCCAAGGTATGTAAAAGTTATGCAAAATTCATGGATGAAAGATGACATCTCTACCATCACCAATACCTATGTAGATCATGAGGATGCTCAAGGGCCGGCCGGATGGAATATAGCTGAATCCATGACTAATTTCATACCAGGTAACGCATCATTGATAACCACAGAAAAGGAAATGTATCCATTTCTTGAAGATGATGCTGTCAGGAAGGGAACGGCTTTCAATAGAGTTGATGAGCTTGAAACCTTTACTCTGACTTCAGATATTCAGAGTTTATTTCCGTACAAAGAGCATCCCAAAAATATCAACCTCGTCATTCGTTTAGGAGAAATGCTTGGAATAGATAGAGATATTGCTCTCAAAGGTATAATTGATAATATTATGCCTGATATAGGCGTGCTCAAAGAATTTCCTCCTGTTGTAGTTAACGATAAGAAAATATCGTTTATTTCAGGTATGTCTGCAAACGAAAAAACTGCCTGTCTTTATAACTGGGATGCGATGAAGATGAATGCATCGTCTGAAGATGGGAAAGTTATCACTGCTACGCTAATAAACAACAGAGGTGACCGTCCGGTAAGAAGCAAAGTCTTTGCTGAAATGTTATTTAGTGATTTAAATGCAGATGTACATTTTTTAGCCGGAACTGGCTTAAATGCGTTTATGATGCATCTAAAAAATTCATGTGTAGATAAACTTACAAAGTCCGAAACGGACACGCTTTTGGATAAAATTATATTGCTTCATGATCCTAAAATTGATCCTGAGGAGCTTTTCATAACTTTCGCTAATTATATTCCCGAAGGATATTCAATGCGAATAATGGGCATAGCCAACATTAAGGGAATAGGCGTGCGTGTTTATAGTTGGCTCGAATGCAGAGAAAACTCAGATAAAAAAATAAAAAAAACTTCTAAGCTCTTTTCAGTCATTGCAGGTTTCTTTGATCCTATTTTTATGATTAAAAGGAAGAAACAATCCGATGCAGTTTATAGAAAGTTATCTAGGAACTCGATTTCCAGAGATGATGCCATAGCCAGACTTATGCAACTGAATTCAAAATAGGGCTTCTACTTAGAATTGATTATTCCGATAATTTTATTTATCATTTCTTCGATAGTCAGGTTACTGCTGTCAACTAAAATGGCATCATCAGCTTTTTTGAGGGGGGCAATTTCTCTTTTGGAGTCTATTTCATCTCTCATGGCAATATCTTTTGCTACGCTTGCTACAGTCGCACCTTCTAGTGTTTCTCCTGACTGGGCTAATCTTCTTTTGGCTCTGACTTCAGGGGATGCAGTAAGAAAAAATTTAAATTTTGCATCAGGGAATACATTTGTGCCTATATCTCTTCCTTCCATAAGAATTGCGCCGAGCTTTACCATTTCTCGCTGTTCACCTACAAGCCAATCTCGTATGGCTTTGCTTTTGGAAACGACGCTTACAAAAGATGCGACTTCAGGTGAGCGAATTTTTTCAAGGTTTGCGGGAGATGAATTGATAATGAGGACAAGTTTACCGTCTTTGCCTTTCTCATAGGTAATTTGATTTTCTGTGGCTATTTCTTCAAAATCGGACTCGACAGTGTTATTTAAATCAATACCTTTCTCAAGAGCAATAAGGGTAGCGGCTCTATACATATTGCCGGTATTTATATAGTATATGCCAAGTTTTGCAGCAAGGAGATTGGCTATGGTGCTTTTGCCAGATGCGGCTGGTCCGTCTATTGCAATTACATTTTTCATGACTGGCTAGATTAGTTGATGTAGGTAATGAATACGAGGCCTATGAAAAGGACTAATATTTCAGTGTATTTGCCGACTATTCCTATGACTTCACCATTGAGCATATGATTTTTATCGAGGTAGTTTTTAGTCTTTATTCCAAGGAATAGAATGACTGCAAATGCGCATATTGTCGGCAAAATGTTAAATCCTGAAAAAATAACGCAAATTATGCCTGCAATTATCCACATGATTGTCTGTTCTTTTGTTCCAGCGTAGATATAAATTTCCTTGCTGTTATTGATTCCTATGGAAGCAAGATGACCCTGAACAGCCATAATCAGCACGGCAGTGATAACTATCCAGCCGAAGTGATGATGGTAAATAAGGAAAGCTAAACTCATAACTCTTATTACAAGAACAGTGATGAATATGTAAATATAAACATAATTAGACTCGCTATCACTTGGGGGTCTTCTCATTTTTGAACTCGAGAAGTTTTCCCATCTGGTAGCCAGATTAGTTATAAGAGCGGTTGTGTCTTTTCCCTGTGATAAAATTTCCCAGATGGAAACTACTATCAAAGAACAAACTACAGATGCAGGGATAGGGCCGAATATGAAATAAATGGCAGCTATTATTACAAAAGCTATGAACCCTATTAAGAGTCCCACAAATGGAATGGCATAGAGCACCAAATCATCATTATTAGTATTTGAGTAGTTTATTTTTTTATTAAACTTCTCGGAAGTGGGAAACGGCATTTCAAAAAAAATATTCCAGGCCTTCAAAAAAGCCATAAAAAAGTTCCTGAGAAAATCATAGTTATTCATTAACAAATCTCCTGTTTTTGAGGTACGAAGTATCGCAGATAAAACAATTCTAACCTGATATCATCTAAAACTCAACTAGTCATTTAGTGGCTTTTTATCTAGAATTTTAATAAAGTTGTTATTCATATCTTCGTACACAAGAGAGCAGAAGGTTTTTCTATTGGCTTTTTTCAGGCTTAATAGGCTCAAGTATATATAAATCTGCTTTAACGCTATTCTTTTGGATTTCTTTTCAGTTTATCAGGGTATCTTGAAAACTCAAAGAGGAAAGTCATTGAGTTCTCAAAATGAGGGACACGGAGACAGGGCGATTTCCTTGAACTTGTTTTCCAGAGCTATGAAGGCATCAACTATATCAGGATCGAAATGAGTTCCGCGCCCTTCTTTGATTATATGAGCGGCTTTTTCATGAGGGAAAGCTACCTTATAAGGCCGTTCTGAAACCAGCGCGTCATAAACATCTGCTAGTGCCATCAGCCTGCCCGGAATTGGAATAGTGTCACCTTTAAGCCCAAGCGGATAACCTGTGCCGTCCCACTTTTCATGATGAGTGCCAGCCATTTCACTGGCACACCTTAAAAAAGAGGATGAACTCAATTTCTTTTCAGATTCAGTTAAAATGTCTCTTCCATAAATCGCATGTTTTTTCATTTCTGCAAATTCAGCTTCAGTTAACTTGCCCTGTTTCAGAATAATATGGAGCGGCGCCGAAAGATAGAGCATCCCAATGGTTTTATCATCAAGATAATCTTTGAATCGGGGATGACCTTTCATGAAAGTAGCCAATTCTTTTACATAGACTTTGGTTCTTATTATATGTTTTCCTGTTTCCTTATCTCTATATTCAGCCAGTGCTCCCATGGATTCAATTGTGACTTCCTGAGTAAGTATCAACTCTTTTGTTCTCTGCAGGACAAGATTTTCAAGGTTCAGATTAATCTCTTCCAGCTGTTTTAGAGCCCACCTGAGATCCAGATGGGTTTTAACTCTGGCCTCCAGGACTTCCAGTTTGAAAGGTTTAGAAATATAATCAACGGCTCCAACCGTTAAACCTTTTACCTGATTTACATCATCTTTGAGCGCAGTCAGAAAAATTACGGGGATTTTTTTTGTGAGCTCATCTGATTTGAGTATTCTGCATACTTCAAAACCGTCCATTACTGGCATCATGATATCCAGAAGAATGAGATCGATATCGCTGTTTTTCCTGACGATCTTCAGAGCGCTATCTGCGTCTAAAGCTTTAAATAATTGATATCCCAGAGGGATAAGCACATCTTCCAGAAGTTTCAGATTCCTTATTTCATCATCAACCAGCAGGATTTTCATACCCTGATTCCCTTGTTTTGGAATGCCGTGCTTCTCTTCCATATGCTTTTCAAGTTAAAGTTTGTGATTTGTCTTTTACAACTTGATTTAATTTGTCCATTTCTTTTAAAAGATCAGCAGCTATATCCGGGTAAAGTTTTGTTATACAGTCGGGGCAGATACTGTGGCTGAACTTAGTGTCTGTATGAGTCGCAATATAAGCATCTACCTGATGCCAGTACCCTTCGTCATTTCTTATTTTCTTACAACTGGCGCAGATTGGCAATATTGATTTCAAGGTCTTGATATGAGCCATGGCCTCTGTCAGGTCAGAAATAAGCCCGTCTTTTTCGGCTAAGAGCTTTACTAGAGAATCGCGCTGTTTTTTAATAAGCAGATGAGTATTGACTCTAGCTTCAAGGATTTCTATTTTAAACGGCTTGGTGACATAATCCACGGCTCCATATTTGAAGCCTTTTACCTGGTTGGCATCATCGGCAAGAGCTGTAATGAATATTATTGGAATGTCTTTAAGGGCATTATCAGCCTTCATGGCGGCGCAGGTCTCATAACCGTCCATATCTGGCATCATCACATCAAGCAGGACTAAATCAGTATCAGGATTTTCTTTAAGCACGGAAAGCGCCATTCTTCCATTCATAACTTTGAGCAGTGTATGATTAAAAATACCAAGCATCTCTTCAAGTAATTTCAGATTTCTTATTTCATCATCAACCAGCAGGATTTTCATGGTTCACCCTTCTTTATTAAAGTTTAACGGTATTGTAAAATAAAAACGACAGCCTGTATCCCTGCCTTCAGCCGGAGAAACGACACCAATCTTCCCATGCCAAAGCTCCACTATTTTTAAACTTAGCGCCAACCCGAGCCCTATACCTTCGGTTTTGCTTTCGAGTCTCTCAAACGGGGTAAAAAGTTTTATGGTTTTCTCTTTGCTTATCCCTGGTCCGTTGTCAGTAATCGATATCATCATTTCATCATCAGGTATCCTGACTGCTTCAACAAGGATAGTTCCTCCATCCGGAGTGAACTTGAAAGCGTTTGAAATAATATTAATAGCTACTTGTGAAAGTTTGAGTTCATCAGCATCGAACTCTTTGGGTAAATCGGGAGATGTTTTAAATTCGAATATTATGTTATGCGCTGCTGTCTTCTCACTGAACATGAATTTTATCTGATTAAACAATCTATTAAGTTCGACTGGGGCTATTTTTAGTACCATTTTCCTTAATTCTATGCTTGCGATATCAAGATTATTATTAACCAGAGATAGAAGATGTTCGCCAGAATCAAGGATATCTTTGATATTGTCTCGCTGATGTTCGTTGAGTTTTCCGTAATATTCGCGAAGCAGTACCTGGGCAAAACCAAGAATGGAATTTAGAGGAGTTCTCAATTCGTGATTCATGTTGGCGATAAATTCAGACTTGGCATTACTGGCAGAAAGAGCTAAATCTTTAGTTGCTATAAGTTCTAATTCCAAAAGCTTTCTTATGGTGATGTCCTGAATGGTACCTGCCGCTTTCACAGGAGTATTGTTTATATCAACACTTACTTTGCCTCTTCCATGAATATACATGATCCGGTCATCTGGCAAAACAATACGGTATTCGACGCTGTAGGGTTTTATATTAGTCACAGCATCATCTACGACATGTTTAACCGTTTTTAGATCTTCAGGGTGAACATATGACATAAAGTCTCTGTAAGTCCATACTTCGCCGGGAAGAATACCGAAAATGCGGCAGAACTCATCGGTAGAAGAAATTAAACCATTTTTAATCTCTAGCTCCCAGCTTCCGACTTTAGCAATGGCCTGAGCCTCAATCATGTTATCCAGGCTTTTTTGCAGGCTTTCTTCCAATCTTATTTTTTCGATTTTCAACCTAAGTTTTAAGGCGATCGAATTGAGAAGGTTTCTCTCTTCCTTTAAGAACGGCCCTTCGTCCCTGGCGGGGCGTTCCTCGAGGTAGCACACTTCCAACACTTCTTCTGATAATCCGGTTTCGCTAATCCTGACGAACTGTCGCCAAGGGGTTTCGCGGAAATTTTCTGTCTTATATTGCATACCTTCAAAAGTTATGCTGGCACAGGCTATCTGAGAATGGAGCCAGGCTCCCGGGATTAGCTCAACAATTCTGTGGCATATCTGCTCGATATTATCTTCTTCTTGTATCAATTCTGAGACGGAATAGATACATTTTAGTTCCTTGGTCCGCTCTCGAATCTCCTCCTCTTTCCGCTGCTGTTCGGTAACATCGCGACTGATCCCTAACAATCCTATTATTTTTCCTTCCTTGTTAAAGCGCGGCCACTTGCTGGTGCTGACAAATCCTTTCTTTCCAGATGGAAAATAAAAAGGATTTATTTTGTTTATAAGTGGTATCCCATCGCGGAAAATCGGCAATTCTTCTTCATAGTAAATCTGCGCTGTGTCTTTCGGAAATATTTCCATATCATTTTTGCCTATCATGTCGCGCCAACTGGCATGTCCTGTGATGTCGGCCAGGGTCTGGCTGCAAAAAAGAATACTACTGTTAAAGTCTTTGAAGTAAATGAAGTCTCCGGTATTTTCCAGAAAAGCAACAAAGTTACTGTTCAATTTATCGATTTCTTCCTGCATTTTCATGCGCTCGGTGGTGTCGGTAAAAAATCCTATAAGGTGCTCACTGCCTGAGATAACAGATTTAGTGGGACTGATGTTAGCGTAGAACAAGGTGCCGTCTTTTCTCAGGCAAGGAGTGTTAATCAACTGAATTTCATCCTCAAATCCGGCCGACACATCCTTCAAGGCCTTTTCTGGGTGCAAGTCCGACACATCTAAAAGTAAGATCTCTTCTTCAGTGTATCCAAACATCCTGCAGCTAGCTGGATTTGCATAACTGAAGTGCTTTGTTTGCTTGTCGGCCACGATTATTCCCTCGGGGGCGCCGTTGAACAGCGCCTTGTACCTGACTTCTGAGTCCATCAGCGCTTTATCTCTTTTCAATTTTGATACTGCTATACCTATTGAAATGCCCACCTTTTCAAAAAATTCGACAAAATCCAGAGTAAAACGATCAGTTCGTTTATCATTAAACTGCAATGAACCTACAATTTCATCTCCCTCTTTAATCGGGATAATAGCTACAGACTCATATCCTTCTGTATGACAGCGGTTCCCTGTTCTGGTCAGCTTTTCTTTCTCAGCTGTAGCGGCCAGAAGATGGCTGGTTCTATTAGTCCAGAAACTGCCAGCTTTTGTAAAAAATGGTTTTTGTGTATCTATTCGGCCGCAGAGTATATTGCCGCACATGCATTCTAAATGAACATTTCCATTCTCATCCTTTACAGGAAGGCCTTCTTTGTCGTGTTCACACAAATACCGTTCCGCCTTGATAAAGTCATCAGACAAACCACTTGTAAAATAGTAGGGATAATCCTCGCCTTCCTTTAATCTTATTGCCACGGCATCAAATTTAGTGTATTCTTTGATTCTCATCATAATAACTTTGATTAAATCCAAATACTCACCCTTTTTATTGATCAGATTAAGGATGTATATATAGAGTATTTGACGCTCTTGCGTCTTCTTGTGTTCGGTGATGTCAGTCGCAATCAGAAGACATTGTTCAGCATTTTCGTTAATAACTGCGCTAAGTTGAGCATACATTGGCAGGTCGTAATTATTTGACAGTGTTACTTCACAGGATTCTTTGGATTTACCGAAAAAGACTTTCTCAAGAAAGTCATTGAAAATTGGTTTTGTATCGTCGGAAACAAAAACTCCTAAGTGTATGTTTTTTAGACTCTGGCGGTCTTTGCCGAGCATTTTTGAGCCGCTTAAGTTCAGCTCAATGATTTCTCCGTCTCTGGAAAGCGTAAAATACCCTAATGGGGCAAAGTCGTATAATTGGGTGTATTTCTCTGCTACAGCTTGGGCAGTGGATTTTTCTAGCATGAGTTGTTCATTCTGTAATTCAAGCTCTATCTGGTGCACTTGCAGCTCGTGAGTGAGTTTCAGCGTATCGAGTTCAGAAAGCTTTGAACTTGTTTCAGGTAGGTTTTTTTTGAGGCTCTCTTCTGCCTTCTGGCGAAGTAGAGCGGAACTTTCTGATTTATTAGTGATTTTACTCATTTATTTGCCTTTGTTCCAATAGTTTACAGGCAAATCTAATGGGGGGGGGGTAGAAAACAACTAGCAGCCACAAATAAACCTGAAATAAGCGTAATATACTGTCAGAAGCCTGCTTAAATGCACTTAACGACATATTATGCCTGGAGGGACGAGCTTTGTCTCGTCCGCATATTAACGGTCACGACGGAGCGTGACCCTCCATATCGTCCGCTTTCGGCGAAATCGCCCTACCCAAAACACGGGAAATTATATATACCGATTTTGTCAGTCGGCAGGAATAAATTCTTCTCCAGTGGAAGGTTTTTCACCTATAGAGCTTTCTACAACCGCAGTATCTGTTCCAATCCAAGTTTCGAAGAAGGCTTTAGTCATCGGGGCATTGGTCATTCCGCCAGCAAGGCCGCCTTCGACAAAAACACATATAGAGTAAGCTTCTTTTCCTAGATAGCCAAAACCTATAAACCAAGTGCATTTTGTCCTGTTATCTGGAGGACCTATCTGAGCAGTTCCTGTTTTTCCGTAAAGTTCTATAAAATCATTTTTTGCCCTTTTCCCTGAACCATTCGGATCGTAAACTACATTGTGCATGCCCTCTTTAATGACATCTATTTGAGCTTGTGTGATTGGAAGGTGGTCAATAACTTGAGGACTGTTTTCGAATAAAAGTTTGCCAGTATTATTATAAATAGAATTAACAAGATACGGGCGCAGGACTTTTCCCCCATTTGCAATCGCAGCTGTATAAACTGCCGCCTGTATTGGTGTAATAGAAATCATTCCTTGTCCCATTGAGATAAGGCCGGTATCGAAATTTGTCCAGGGAGTTTTTTCAATTTTAAGTTTAAGTTCTCTTGATGGAATAATCCCTGTTCTTTCTGAGAGTTCTATGCCGGTTTTTCTCCCAATTCCTGCATGCTTGTACATATCAGTGATATTATCAAGCCCCAATCGTATTCCCATTGTAACGAAGTAAACATTACACGAATCGCGGATGGCATTAATCATGTTTTCGCTTCCGTGCCCGCCATAATTCCATGCCCAGCACCTGATTCGTGAATTGCCGATTTTTACCGCACCGTCGCAAAAAACAGTTTCTTCGCGCCCGATTCTGTCCTTGAGTTCGGCCAAGGCTACAAGCGGTTTTATTATCGAGCCTGGCAGGAATTCACCCATTAGAGGCCTATTCATTAAGGGCTTGTCCTTGCTTTCCATAAGTTCATTCCAACCTTTTTTTGGAATGCCATTTGTGAATATATTACTGTCATACGAAGGGGCAGAAGCCATAACTAAAACTGCGCCTGTTCTGGCATTGAGTACCACAATTGCACCTTTTTTGCCTTTAAGAATTTGTTCAGCTGCTTTTTGGGCTTTCCAGTCAATAGTCAAGCTGACGCTATTGCCATTGATCGGAAGTTCCGTGATGCCCAGATCGTCGTGGACATATCCTTTAACATTGACTCGGACTAATTTACTGCCTGCTGAACCTCTCAATCCATTGTAGTTGGCTCCAAGCGTAATATTTGAGTCCAGGAGCTTTTCCAATCCTGATTTTCCTTTGATGTCAGGAATGTAATATGAATACTTCTTTTTATCAGGCGCTTCTCCAGGGTCGTCATGTCCGACATAACCAAGTATATGGCAGGCCATTGGGCCATAAGGATAGAAACGCTTGGGAACAACGACGATTTCTACTCCCTGAATTGGAGGTGACATTTCCGACGCTATTGCCAATTCTTTATCATTCAAGGATGAAAAAACTGTAATTGGCATGGCCGGAAATAGGTTCATCTGCTCAATTATATCTTCTTTTGAAATGTCAGTTTTTCGTCCTATTTTGGAGCAAATTAAGGAGGAAAGGTCTAGGATATAGTCAACATTCTTGTCTCTTGAGCCATATTTTCTCATTTCTGCAAGGTGGAAAACAATATCATAACTCGGGATACTGTCAGCTATAACAATATTATCAGAACTCAAAATCTGCCCTCTGACAGATGGAATACGGATTATTCTTATGCTTTGAGTATCAATTGATTCATTGTATTCAGTATCACCTGAGAGCTGAATCATTCCCAGCCGGACTACAAGGACAAAAAACAGCAGTACGAATGCGCCCGACATGATAAGAAGGCGTATATTGCTGGGTTTGTTTGTTTGGTCGTTTTCTATGCTCATTCGTCTTGAGTTGTTTTATAAAAGTTAAACCCAAGCGGCCCATTTATCATGTCGAGGAATTTTATCAGGCATGGGAATAACAGCGTTGTTATCAGGACTGATGCAATTATTGCTCCGATATTTTCAATCGCTAAAAGGAAGCCGTGTTCTGTCTGCTGGTATGTCAGATAAATAAATGGCACAATATACAGGAAGCTTAGTATTGAGGCAGGTATCATTTGTAAGGCAAGAAATTTGAGTTCTCCTTTGTGAAGCCAAAGTATGGCAAAAAACGATGCAATGATGTTTATAAACGGAGAAATAAATAGACTCCTTCCGTAAAGTAAATCTAATGTTACGCCTCCCAAAAGTCCGCTCAATATCCCTAATTGCCAGCCAAATGTTATCGTCAGGTAAAAGACTGAAAGAACCATTACAGGTATAATCAACCCTATATTGCCAGTATAAATCTGAATAACTAAGGAGAAAAACAATACCAGAGATATGTAAATAAGTTTACCCATTGTGATTTTACTCCACTAATACCAATACGCAGTCTATGTGATTGAGGTCGGCGGCAAGTTCGACTCTGGCATTTTCATAGAGACTTTTCTTTGCTGAATCATCAGTTCTTGGCGTGTCAAGTTTTCCTATGGTTAAACCTCTTGGAGCAAGAGTAGATAGGCCTGAAGTGGTGACCAATGAGCCTAGAGGATAAACTAAATCCTTCGGAAGATAATTTATATCTGACCAAATACTTGAAGAGGATCTTTCTCCTCCTCTAAGAATTCCATTTGCACCATTTGCAGGAATGCTCACACTTAATTGGCATTCATTGCTAAGCAGAGTGTAAACTACGGAAGTGTGCTTTGATAAGAGCCCGATTCTTCCTACTACTGCAAACTGAATTTTGCCGTCTTCACTGTTTTTACTTTGAGCTAATACAATAGATCCATTTTTAACTCTGTCGTCTTCGCCCTTATTTATAACGAACTGCTGGTACCATTTAGACGGGTCCCTAAACGACACTTCTGCATATAGATAGTCATATTTAGGAAGAGGCTTGATGCTCAGGAGATTTTTCAGCCTGACATTTTCGTCTTTGAAGCTTTCTAGGTATTTGCATTTTGCCTCAAGTTCAATATTTTTTCTTTGAAGTTTAAAGACTTTAGCTATCAAATCCTGTTTAGTTTCAGCAAGAAGGCTTTTCGAATTGATGGTATTTTTGATGCTGATTGGAGCCGAGAGAAAGGGAAAAAAGAAATCAGCCGCAATTTTATAGCACAAATCACGGTAGGGTTTGAAGGCCAAAGGCAAAAGTAAGATTATTACAATTACAG